>NZ_MLYQ01000055.1:0-1695 GCF_001866725.1 Bacillus sp. MUM 13 | reverse complement strand
ACACTCTAAAAGCAAATGAGCAAGTCAAACATTTCTTCGGAGAGTTTGATCCTGGCTCAGGACGAACGCTGGCGGCGTGCCTAATACATGCAAGTCGAGCGAATGGATGGGAGCTTGCTCCCTGAAGTTAGCGGCGGACGGGTGAGTAACACGTGGGCAACCTGCCTGTAAGACTGGGATAACTTCGGGAAACCGGAGCTAATACCGGATACGTTCTTTCCTCGCATGAGGAAAGATGGAAAGACGGTTTCGGCTGTCACTTACAGATGGGCCCGCGGCGCATTAGCTAGTTGGTGAGGTAATGGCTCACCAAGGCCACGATGCGTAGCCGACCTGAGAGGGTGATCGGCCACACTGGGACTGAGACACGGCCCAGACTCCTACGGGAGGCAGCAGTAGGGAATCTTCCGCAATGGACGAAAGTCTGACGGAGCAACGCCGCGTGAGCGAAGAAGGCCTTCGGGTCGTAAAGCTCTGTTGTTAGGGAAGAACAAGTGCCAGAGTAACTGCTGGCACCTTGACGGTACCTAACCAGAAAGCCACGGCTAACTACGTGCCAGCAGCCGCGGTAATACGTAGGTGGCAAGCGTTGTCCGGAATTATTGGGCGTAAAGCGCGCGCAGGTGGTTCCTTAAGTCTGATGTGAAAGCCCACGGCTCAACCGTGGAGGGTCATTGGAAACTGGGGGACTTGAGTGCAGAAGAGGAAAGTGGAATTCCAAGTGTAGCGGTGAAATGCGTAGAGATTTGGAGGAACACCAGTGGCGAAGGCGACTTTCTGGTCTGTAACTGACACTGAGGCGCGAAAGCGTGGGGAGCGAACAGGATTAGATACCCTGGTAGTCCACGCCGTAAACGATGAGTGCTAAGTGTTAGAGGGTTTCCGCCCTTTAGTGCTGCAGCTAACGCATTAAGCACTCCGCCTGGGGAGTACGGCCGCAAGGCTGAAACTCAAAGGAATTGACGGGGGCCCGCACAAGCGGTGGAGCATGTGGTTTAATTCGAAGCAACGCGAAGAACCTTACCAGGTCTTGACATCCTCTGACAACCCTAGAGATAGGGCGTTCCCCTTCGGGGGACAGAGTGACAGGTGGTGCATGGTTGTCGTCAGCTCGTGTCGTGAGATGTTGGGTTAAGTCCCGCAACGAGCGCAACCCTTGATCTTAGTTGCCAGCATTCAGTTGGGCACTCTAAGGTGACTGCCGGTGACAAACCGGAGGAAGGTGGGGATGACGTCAAATCATCATGCCCCTTATGACCTGGGCTACACACGTGCTACAATGGATGGTACAAAGGGCAGCAAAGCCGCGAGGCCGAGCAAATCCCATAAAGCCATTCTCAGTTCGGATTGCAGGCTGCAACTCGCCTGCATGAAGCCGGAATCGCTAGTAATCGCGGATCAGCATGCCGCGGTGAATACGTTCCCGGGCCTTGTACACACCGCCCGTCACACCACGAGAGTTTGTAACACCCGAAGTCGGTGGGGTAACCTTTATGGAGCCAGCCGCCTAAGGTGGGACAGATGATTGGGGTGAAGTCGTAACAAGGTAGCCGTATCGGAAGGTGCGGCTGGATCACCTCCTTTCTAAGGAAAATAACGTTCGCTTACGTTTTGTTCAGTTTTGAAAGAAGCAATTCTTTCAGAACCTTGTTCTTTGAAAACTAGATAATAGATAGAAGGCAAATTTTTGCGTCA
>NZ_MLYQ01000054.1:0-3327 GCF_001866725.1 Bacillus sp. MUM 13 | reverse complement strand
TGCCGGAACAACAATAATGGAAATGATTCCTTTTTTGAAAAATAAAAATGTAACCGTTCTTACAAATGGAGTGATGCATATTCAGCTCCTGATGGAAAATAAGATAAAGTCACTGATTACCGGGGGAGAAATAAAGGTTTCTACTAGTGCCGTAGTAGGAAGTACTGCAGTGAATTTCATTTCGCAATTCAGGTTTGATAAATGCTTTTTAGGTATTAACGGCATACATCCTGAACTTGGATTCACAACTCCAGACCCGGACGAGGCACTGCTCAAGAAAATGGCGATTTCTGTATCCAATGAAGTGTATATTCTGGCTGACAGCACGAAGCTGAATGAATCGACATTCGCTAAAGTAGCAGATATTCATGAAGCAATGATCATAACAGATGAAAATGATGCAGAGGCTTTGGACGAGCTTAGGGAAAACCCTAAAGCAAAGGTTGTGACAGCATGATTTATACAGTAACCCTTAATCCTTCGATAGATTATATCGTTCAAGTGGAACATTTAAAAATCGGCCACTTAAACAGGGTAAAGAACGATGCCAGATTTCCAGGAGGCAAAGGTATCAACGTCTCAAGAGTATTAAAAAGGCTGAATGTTAATAGCAGGGCACTTGGCTTCATTGGCGGTTTTACAGGGGAATTTATCTCGGATTTCCTCAGGAAAGAAGATGTTGAAACGGACTTCACAAGGGTTTCCGGAGAATCCCGGATTAACATCAAATTAAAAACAGATACTGAAACCGAAATCAATGGAAACGGTCCGGAAATCTCTTCCGAAAATTATCAAGACCTGTTAAATAAAATAAAAAAGCTGAAGGAAAACGATATCCTGGTACTCTCTGGAAGTATTCCTAAAAGCATGCCTGCCGGATTTTATGAACAAGTGACTGAATTTTGCGGAGATAACAATATCAAGGCAGTTGTCGATACAAGCGGGAGTGAATTGCTGAATGCAGTGAAGCACCGGCCTTTCCTGATTAAGCCTAACCATCATGAACTGGGAGAGATTTTTTCTGATGAAATTGACTCCTTCGATAAAGCCGCCTTTTACGGAAAAAAACTTGCACAAGCAGGGGCACAGCATGTTATCGTCTCTATGGCTGGTGAAGGAGCTGTTTTATGCACGGATGGCAAAACATATAAAGCCAATGTTCCAAAAGGGAGTGTAGTGAACTCTACAGGAGCAGGAGATTCTGTGGTTGCAGGATTTATCGGTAAATATGTGACAGCGGGCATGCTGGATGCCTTCAAATACAGTCTGGCCGCGGGGAGTGCGACTGCCTTTTCTGCTGATCTTTGCAGACAGGGTGATATCGAAAATTTGCTTGGCGACATTGAAATTGAAGAAATGAAGGGTGGTTTACTATGAAAATTACAGACCTTTTACAATATGACACTATTATTCTTGAATTATCTTCAGAGTCTAAAGACAGTGTCATTGACGAATTAGTTGCCAAGCTGGAGGGAGCGGGAAGGCTGCACGATCCCATTAGCTACAAGGCCGCCATATTGCATAGGGAAAGACAAAGCACAACAGGGATCGGAGAAGGAATTGCCATCCCTCATGCCAAAACTGCAGCGGTAAAAAAGCCAAGCATCTGCTTCGGACGTTCCAGCCGCGGGGTTGAATATGAATCGCTGGACGGCCAGCCATCACATCTTTTCTTTATGATTGCAGCAAGCGAAGGTGCTGATAACGATCATTTGGAAACGCTATCAAGACTTTCGTCCCTGTTAATGGATGCAGAGTTCCGCGGTCAGCTGCTTAGCGCTTCAACCGCAGGTGAAATACTTGAGCTGATTGATAAAAAAGAACAAGAAAGCGAAAGTCAGAATGAATCGGAAAAATTTGCTTCATCAAGGATGCTGCTTGCCGTTACTGCTTGTCCGACAGGCATTGCCCACACTTACATGGCAGCTGATGCTTTAAAGGCGAAAGCGAAAGAGCTGGGTGTGAACATTAAAGTAGAGACAAATGGTTCCACCGGGATAAAAAATAAACTGACTAATGAAGAAATACGGGCGGCCGATGCCATTATCGTTGCTGCCGATAAACAGGTTGAGATGGACCGTTTTGCAGGAAAGCCTGTCATTATCGTCCCTGTCGCACAGGGCATAAGGAAGCCCCAGGAATTGATCCAGCGGGCAATGAAACAGGAGGCACCTATTTATAAGGCGGGGAAAAATACCGCTGGAAGCGGTGAAGATGCCGGTTCAACCTCAAAACTGGGGGGATTTTATAAGCATTTAATGAACGGTGTTTCCAATATGCTTCCGTTTGTTGTGGGAGGCGGCATTTTGATAGCCCTTTCATTCTTTTTTGGCATTCATGCCTCAGATCCAAAAGACCCCAGCTATAATCCGATTGCAGGTGCCCTGGGGTACATTGGCGGGGGAGATCATGGTGCATTCTTCTTCCTTGTTCCGATTCTTGCCGGGTTCATCGCAAGCAGCATCGCTGACCGGCCAGGGTTTGCACCGGGCATTGTCGGCGGATATCTGGCAGCCCAGGCCCATGCTGGTTTTCTTGGCGGCTTGATTGCAGGATTCCTTGCAGGATACGTTGTATTAGGGCTTAAGAAATTGTTTGATAAACTGCCGCAGCAGCTTGAAGGCATCAAGCCAGTTCTGCTGTACCCGGTTTTTGGAATCCTGATTACAGGATTAATTATGCTTTATGTGATTAATGACCCTGTAACAGCCATAAATACTGGCTTGACTTCCTGGCTGCAGGGATTATCTGGTGCGAATGCCATTCTGCTAGGCATTATTCTTGGCGGAATGATGGCAGTGGATATGGGCGGACCGATTAATAAAGCAGCCTTTACATTTGGTATTGCTGCCATCCAGGCAGGAAGCCTTGGGCCGCATGCGGCCGTTATGGCAGGAGGGATGGTTCCTCCACTCGGAATAGCACTCGCTACCACTTTTTTTAAGCATAAATTTACAGAAACAGAACGAAAATCAGGATTTACCAACTATTTTATGGGAATATCCTTTATAACGGAAGGGGCAATTCCATTTGCAGCTGCTGATCCCCTCAGGGTCATCATCAGCAGTGTAATCGGATCTGCTTTTGCCGGCGCACTTACCATGGTTTTTGGCATCACTCTCCCGGCACCGCACGGAGGAATATTCGTAATAGGCCTCGTCAACCATCCGCTCCTGTATGCAGCAGCGATTTTGGCTGGATCTATTGTGACAGCCCTCATTCTCGGAGTCTGGAAAAAACAGAAAATATAATGTTAGTCAGGTGTGGTGCTCATTATTCAGGCTTTTTCAAAAAGCCTGTTTTTTTAGTGTGCCAGGCATGGCAACT
>NZ_MLYQ01000053.1:0-2448 GCF_001866725.1 Bacillus sp. MUM 13 | reverse complement strand
ATATAAGAATATATACTGTTAGAAAAGAGGTGCATGGCGGTGTCTGAAAATCATTTGAAGGAAGCATTAGATTCATTGAAGGATACCGGAGTGAGAATTACTCCTCAGCGTCATGCGATACTTGAATATTTAATAAACTCGATGTCCCACCCGACAGCAGATGATATTTATAAAGCGCTGGAGGGCAAATTCCCGAATATGAGCGTGGCGACAGTTTATAATAACCTGAGAGTATTTCGTGAAGTGGGATTAGTGAAAGAGCTGACGTTTGGCGATTCTTCAAGCAGATTCGACTTTGTGACCACTAATCATTACCATGTAGTTTGCCAGCATTGCGGCAAGATAGTGGATTTTCACTATCCGGGATTGAACGAAGTTGAGCAATTTGCCTCACATGTTACGGGATTCCAGATCAGCAACCACCGTATGGAAATATACGGAGAATGCCCGGATTGTACTGGCAAAGAGACACATTAAAAAAGTTCCGCCTAATTAGGCAGGAACTTTTTTTTGTGCCAATATGGCACAAGCAGAATGGCAGAGGCAGCTGCTTTGAGTTTTTTATCTATCTTTGTCAGTGATTTACAGTGCGCGTCAATGATTCTTCGCTTGTCTTCTATTGTATTTTTCATCAAATTCTTCGCCCTCAAGATTTTTATCCAGTGTCAGGGGTTCATTGCAATGCATGCACATATCCACCCGCCCTAAAATTTTAGTAGGCTTGCTGCAATTTGGGCAAATAACCTGTACCGTTTTGGTGGAAAGCATGCCAATCCAAAAATACACAGCGGTGCTTGCCATAATACACAAGACGCCAAGAATCATGAAAATTGTCATGACGATAGGATGTGACCTGAAGAAAATCCCGCCATACATAACAATGAAGCCAATAAAGATTAAGCTTAAAGCAAATGTCCGAATTTTGTTTATTTTGCTAGAGTATTTTTGCATAGTTGTCCCTCCTGATTGTTTTAACTATACCACAAAATTGGGACTAATATGAAAATTATAACAAGGGAGAAATGGGTGAATTTCCGCAGGAAAGCAGGATTTCCACAAAAAAAGTCGAATCCGTATATTAGTGAAGAATACACCCTGTACATTTTGCTCTGTTTTAAATAAACTGAGTTTTGTACAGTAATCTGCAACGTTTTTGGAGGAATTTAAAAATGGAGGACATCCTTCGTCCAATATACCAGGAAAGAGCCAGCCACTCTTCGACACTTGGCATTTTATTAATAGAAAAAAGAGCGAATGACATATCAATCACAGATACCTTTGACTACATCCTTTTTGTTATTGTGAACGAAGCGGAAGATGCCGTTTTTCTGAAGCATTATACATACAGGGATAAAAAGGCAGCACTGCATGTTGTGTCTGAAAGCCAGCTGCAGGATTGGCTGCTGCTTGGGACAAACCGTAAAGTCGTGGACTGGATTCAAAATGGAAAGATATTATTTGACAGAAACGAATATCTTTCCAGTCTGAAAAGAGAAATCAGCGAATTCCCTTTCTACGGAAGGAAAATTAAAATGGGCATGGAGTTTGCCAGGCTAATAAGAAGGTACATGGACGGAAAAGTGTTTTTTGAAAATGGGCAGTTTCTCGATGCCTATAACCATGTTGTCCATTCTTTGCATCACTTGGCGCGCCTCGAAGTCATCGACCAGGGCTTTCACCCTGAGGTGACGGTGTGGAATCAGGTTAAGCACATCGAGCCTGAAATTTTTAAATTATATGAAGAACTCGTTAATAGCGAGGAAACTCTAGAGAAAAGGCTGGAGCTGTTATTTTTGGCAAGTGAATTTCTTATTTACTCAAGAACAAATATTGGCGCCCAGCATTTAATAGAGGTAATGGAAACAAAAGAAGAGCCATGGACAATTGCCCAGCTGATCAATCATCAGGAGCTGGCCCATTATGCAGTGGATCTCAGCGTACTTCTGGAATACCTTATCGAGAAAAACATTATTGAAATTGCGAATGTAGAAACAAAGGGACAGGAAGTGTATCACAGGCTTTATCATTTATAAGATCAGGAAGAAGAGCGGCAGCCTCCATGTTCAGCAGTGATATTTATGCATGTATAGGTGCTGCTTAGCTTCCTTTTGCTTGTAAAGCTAAGATCCGTAAAACAAAGAGCGCTTATGTGATTGAATAAGGGTATTTTGTAAAAGAATAGCTTGGCTAAAGTACTTTCAAGTGTTTAATAAACAGGTCCTGCATATCATAAAATAATTATCGTAAAAAATCATTTTTAGTATTGACCATTCATTATTTCGATGTTATATTTATATACGTCGCTAAGGGACATCAAGTTCTGAAGCGCAGAAAAATGTTTTACTAAAAAAGTTTTTCAAAAAGTTGTTGACAGTTAACTTACTTACATGGTAAGATAATCAAGTCGCTTCCGAGAGAAACGATAGAGAAATTGCTCTTTGAAAACTG
>NZ_MLYQ01000052.1:0-19068 GCF_001866725.1 Bacillus sp. MUM 13 | reverse complement strand
AAAGCGAGCATCCTGGAGCGTAAATCAACCCCTTGTTCAGGTAGCAACAAGGTTTAAGAAAACAGCCTTTAAAAAAGAAAGATTCAAGTGAATCGGCAGTTTTGGGGCAAATGCCAGATGGTATGCTTTATTTAATATCACGCATTCTTATTCATTGAAATATGTAAAATAGCTAATAAAAAGAAGCTGAACAGCATACGCAAATGCGCTTTCAGCTTCTGATTAATTAGATAGGTATTATGCCTATGCTGCTTATATAATCTGCTTTCCTGTCTGCGAAAGTGCAAAGTAAATGCCGTGCTGCAGAGTCTGGAAGCAATTGAATTGGGCAAGGTTATAATCGGTCTGGGCAATAGTCATTCCCAGCTCAGCTGAAATGCCGACTAGAATGGTTTCCGTACCGATTAATGCTGCAGCGGAAGCCAATTTATTAATAAAGCCGACCGTGTATTCATCAATATGCTTGTCCAGGCCGGTTAAATCAAGAACCAGATAATTAGCTTTGTAAGCCGGAAGATTGTACAGTGTCTTCACAGTTAATTCCTCAGAGCGGAATTCGTCGTATTTCCCGAGAAGCGGAACAACTACAATGCCTTCTAGCACCGGTATGATTGGAGATGATATCTCCTTGACTAATTCTGACAGCTCTCTTGTTCTTTCATTCACCGTTTGCTCCAGGCTTCTGATATGCTCTGCTTCAGCTTTTCTAGCCAAATCATGTATGTTTTGCTCAACGGTTCTATCAGATGGGAAAAATTCATAAATGAACTGCTTATTAGTATTCTCAAAGGAGGTCTGTATCTCTTTGTACCATATGTTAGTTTCTAATAAGCCGGTCAATAAGCCTGAAAAATGTCCTGGAATAAATGTTCCATGACTGGATTTGCCCTGTGCTATATTAATTTTGGATTCCCAGCTGTTTTCAATCGTGATGGTTGCCGTTTTCATCTCTTGATTCATTTCTATGATACTGATTTTTCCCCAGCCTGCCGAAGCGTAGGTGTTGGGTACCACTGAAGCTACTTCTGCTATAGATAAATTTTGGCTCTTGTAATATTCGCCTACAGTAGTTCCCTGACGATAGCCTGTAGTTTCTAAAACCACGCTTGCAGCGTCATTTCCGGAAATTTCTTCAATGGTATCAAAAAATGATTTCATGGCAGATGAAATCCAGAATAAAACAGCATCATCATTTTCATATTGAAAAACGCCCTTTTTCAAATCCCACCCGAATTCCAGACCGCCGACGTTCATATTCAGATTACTTTCAGTACTCATAATGATCTCCTTTACCACCAAATGACTATGCTCTTTTTCTCCTTTTTAATAAAATAAGAGCGAAAAGGCAATAATTTTAAATTTTATATCATGCTAAGCTGGCTATTTCTTTATCTTATACTTAAAAGGGTATAATAAACTAAGGATATCACAATTTGCTTTTAAATACGGACAATCCTGCTTTCTATATAGGAAAAGGGCCCCCGGTAAAAAAGGAGGCAGCTGCACCTTGGAAACTTTTTTAGCAGTACTCATTCTTCTTGCTCTTATAGGGTTATCGAATTTTATTAACCACTTTATACCGATAATTCCAGTCCCGCTCATCCAAATAGCACTGGGAGGCATGCTTGCAGTATTGCCTGCAGGCATCAATTTGCCGCTTAATCCGGAACTGTTTTTTGTTTTGTTTATTGCTCCTCTGCTCTTTTATGATGCGAAAAATGTCCCAAGAGCTGATTTATGGAAGCTTCGGTCGCCAATTTTGCTTCTCGCTTTAGGACTCGTTTTCATAACAGTTATTGTTATGGGCTTTATCATCTACTGGCTTATCCCGTCCATTCCGCTGCCTGCAGCTTTTGCTCTTGCCGCCATTCTTTCCCCGACAGATGCAGTTGCCGTGAGTGCAATTTCAGAAAGGGTCAAGATGCCGAAAATCATCATGAGAATATTAGAAGGCGAAGCTTTAATGAACGATGCATCCGGCCTTGTGGCGTTTAAATTTGCTGTGGCAGCGACTGTCACAGGTGTATTTTCCATTGCAGAAGCCACCTTTAGCTTCTTTATTATTGCAATAGGCGGTCTAGCTATTGGTACCGCCCTGGCTTTTTTAATTTTAAGGCTCAGGACTTTTATAAGGCGGCTGGGTATGGAGGATGTTACCATACACATGCTGATCCATATCCTGACTCCTTTTATCATTTATCTGGTTTCAGAAGAATTTGGAGTATCCGGCATTCTTGCCGTGGTTGCAGCTGGCATCGTTCATGCCATTGAGCGTGACCGGGATGAATCTCCCACGGTTAAGCTACAGGTCGTTTCTGTCAGCACATGGACCGTTTTATCGTTTATATTGAATGGTCTTGTCTTTATGCTTCTTGGGGTGCAGGTTCCCCATGTTTTGAAGGTTATTATTTCAGATCCTGCTTTTAATAATATGAAGGTTTTCAGTTATGTTGCTATCATTACCTTGCTTTTGATTGCTTTGCGCTTTCTCTGGGTGACGGTGATTATTCTCATATCGCCTAAATTAAACATACACATGCCAGGTATGGGAATGAAATCAGCGTTAACCCTGTCGTTTGCCGGTGTCCGCGGAGCTGTTACACTTGCCGGTGCTTTTTCCATTCCGTTCGTTTTGGAAAATGGCAGCAAATTTCCGCAAAGAGAGCTATTCATCTTTATTTCCGCGGGAGTCATTCTCTTAACACTTATCTTTTCCAGCATTGCTCTTCCCATTCTCGGCAAGCAGAAGAAAGATCCATCTTCCAATGATGCAAATCAAAAAGAAAACCTGGCTAAAATTACAATTTATAAAGAAGTTATTCAGTTTGTTCAGTCTCTTGCAAACGAAGAAAACCGTGTCGCTGTATCTTCTGTAGTATCTAAATATACACGAGCAATTGAGGAAATTAACTACAGCGGCGTTCCGAAAAACCCGTTCCATTCACGTGAAATGGAAGCGGTCATCCGTCTTTTGGGACTTCATGCAGAAGAGGAGCTAGTTCGCAAACTGGCAAAAAATGAGGAAATAAAAAAAGAGCTGGCCCTTAAGTTCCTGCAAAATATTCACTATAAAGAATCGGCGGTAACCAGCAGGCTTAAATACAGGCTCTTGATTACGGTGGTCTTGTTAAAGCGTCTCCTTCATAAACTGTTTTCAAGAAATAGATCTTTTACGGATTGGGGACAGGAGTTTCTGGCAAATGCAAGAAAGCTGAAGATCAGAACTTCCAGAGCAGCTATTGGCGCCATAAAAAAAGGAATTACTGAAGAAAATAAGGAATTCTCTTTATTGGTGATAGCTGAATACAGAACGCTGATTGCCAGACTGAATCATGCGTACTTAAATTTAAAGACTAATGAAGATCTCTCGAATATTGAAAGAGAGCTTCATTACAAAGCGATTCAGGCAGAGAGAGATCAAGTTCAGTCTTTATTTGAACACGGTGCAATCACCCGTGAACTTTCCCATAAAATACGGCAGCAAATCAATATCAGGGAAGCTGCATTAATAGATGAAAATAGCTATGAGTAAATTCAGGGGTTTCGCATTCGCGAAACCTTTTGTTTTGTGCCGGGATTTTTTAAAAAATGCGGACGTTCCCGGTTATCAGGCGTGCTTAACCAAAAAACAATACGTACGGGCTGATTAACTGCTGGAGATTAGGGAAAAAAAGAAATGAATGCAAATAAAAGGCGGGTGATATTTTGTTCATTTATAGCGCAGAAGCCATTAGAAGAGCAGACGAAGAAGCAAGAAAGCAGGGAATGGATGCTTTTACATTAATGGAAGTTGCAGGCAGAGAGGTTTACCTGGCACTTTCTGAAAAAATCTCAAAAAACCAGGAAATCGCCGTTCTTGCCGGAAAAGGAAACAATGGCGGGGATGGAATTGTGGCTGCTCGTTATTTAAAAGAGAATGGGTATTCCTGCCGGCTGATGTTTCCTGACGGGGAGCCATTATCAGAATATGCCATAAAACATTTGAATTATTTTAGAAACAGGGGTTTTGAGATTTCTGAACAAGAAGGACATGCTGATGTAATAGTGGATAGCCTCCTTGGAACAGGGACAAAGCTGCCATTGAGTGAAAATCTGGAAAAAACCATAAAATGGGCAAATGAAGCAAATGCCTTACGGGCTGCCATAGATATTCCTTCAGGTGTAGAAGCAGATAATGGCAAGACGGGCACAGCGTTCAGGGCAGATTTAACATTAACGCTGCATGGGTACAAGCCATCAGCATTTTTGGAGGGAAGTACCGAATACTACGGAGAAATACAGGTTCTGGATATTGGGCTCCCCCATGATTCAGCATGGCAGGTATGGACAAAGGAAAAGGCAGCTCAGACATTCAGACATAGATCGCCAGGGGCACACAAAGGCTCGTCCGGCACCGGGCTGCTCCTTGCCGGCTCAGATGAAATGCCAGGGAGTGCTATGCTTGCAAGCCTTGGAGCAATGAGGAGCGGGATTGGGAAGCTAGTGGTAGGAACAACACGCTTTGCTTCAGGAATCATCTCTGCAAGAGTGCCAGAGTGCACCTTTGTTCATGATGGCCTAAAAAAGGCAGCGGCAGGAGACCTTCCAAAAGGCATAAAGGCAGCAGCTATCGGTCCTGGGCTGGATGACCAAGAGAACATTGAAGAAGCGCTTAGGCATTTGTTTGCTGGCAATTTGCCGATTATCCTTGATGCAGGAGCACTGAAAGAGCGCAGGTATCCAAGCAGAGAGGCAGAAATCATTGTGACACCCCACCCTGGGGAATTCAGCAAAATGACTGGCCTTCCTATTGCGGAAATTGGGGCGAAAAGGCTTACCCATGCCAGTGATTATGCGAAGAAACATGGAATCATTGTTGTGTTAAAAGGGAGGAATACGGTTATAGCCTATCCGGATGGTTCCCTGATTGTTAATAGAAGCGGAAACGCCGGCCTTGCCAAGGGAGGTACGGGCGATACATTGACTGGCATTATCCTTGCGATGATTTCTTCGCAGCCTGAAATCAAGACAGCGATTGCAAATGCCGTATACTTCCATGGAGCCAGTGCTGACTTCTGGAGTGAAGATAAAGCGCCTGAAAGCATGCTCGCAACAGATGTTAGCGAGAGTATTGCAAGTGTGATTAAAAACATTACAAGGTAGCAGTGCTGTTTCCGTTTGGAAGCCTTGCTTAGTCTTTAGCAATCTTGGGATTAAATCTCTGAAGCTTAACCTAACAAGCAGTGATGTATTACTGTTTACACCATAACAGCTATTACAAAAGAAAAATACCCGGATGACATCCCTATGCGGGAGGTTATCCGGGTATTTTTTAGCTTGATTTTTTCTCCATTGTCCAATCTTTTTCATCCTCCGGGACATCCTTTTTGTCAAATGCGCTTATGAGGATGCCGAACAAAGTTCCTGCGATTGCCGGAATGATCCATTCAAGGCCATATTTGGAGAGGGGAAGGGATTTCCATGCTTCCTGCAAAGGTCCCAGTGTAAACCCAAATGCAAAGATACCGTCAATCAGTGCAAAGATGCCAGTGAATAAAATGGCGCTTCCGTAGACTTTCCTCTTGTTCCGGAAGTATTTGCTGAAAAAAGTTAATGCCACAAGAACGATGGTTAACGGATAGGCGGTGACAAGAAAGGGTACAGAAACCTTCAAAATTTGATCCAATCCTAAGTTGGATAAGAAAAATCCAACAAGCGTCACCGCTGAAATAATCTGCTTATAGCTGGCCTTAGGAATAAGCTTTGAGAAATACTGCCCGCAGGCCGTTGTTAAGCCGACGACTGTTGTAAAGCAGGCGAGTGTGAAAATAAAACCAAGAAGAGCTTTTCCGCCTTGTCCCAGTAAGAGAACAGAAGCATCGGAAAGCAGCTCGGTGCCATTGCGGTAAGAGTGTCCCGCAGCCATTTTGGTGCCGATTTGACCAAGGCTGATATAAACAAATGAAAGCAGGATGCCTGCAATAATGGCAGCTTTTAAGGTATATCTTGATAATTGTTTTCTATCATCTATTCCTTTTTGGCTGATGGATGTCAGGATAACAATCCCAAATGCGAGGGAAGCAAGTGCATCCATTGTTGAATAGCCTTGAATGAATCCTTTGAATAGCGCTCCGGACTGATAGGCTTCTGCCGGCTGCTGGATTGGTGCATGCAGCTTGAAGAATCCTGCAGCACACAATACAACCATGCTGATAAGCAAAACCGGTGTGATCCAGCGCCCCATATACTTTTCCATTTTGGAAGGGTTTAAGCTCACCAGATAAACGAGCAAGAAAAAAACCACCGTGAATATAAATAAAAACAGGGAGGAATGCGATTGTCCAGGAAGATAAGATTTCACGCCCATTTCATAGGCAACATTGGCATTTCTCGGAATGGCCAAAAATGGGCCGATACATAAATAAATGACGACCATGAAAATAGTGGAGAAGAGCGGGTGTACCCTGTTTCCGATTGTTTGTACACCTCCCTTTACAAGTGAAACTGCCAGTAATACTGCAAACGGAAGGCCAACTCCTGTCAAAATGAATCCTGTCATTGCCAGCCAAAATGAAGTACCTGACTGTGCACCGAGAAAAGGAGGGAAAATGAGGTTTCCTGCTCCAAAGAACATGGAAAATAGCATAAAACCAATAAATAAGATGTCTAATTTTTTCAACGTACTCTCTCCTTTTAGTCAAAATAAAAAACTCGCCCCCAATAACAGGGACGAGTTTAGCTCGCGTTACCACCCTAATTCCGGAATTCCGATCAAATCCGGCTCTCAACTAGCGTACAATACATACGCGTTCCGTATAACGGCGGAAGTCCCGTCAATGCCTACTAACATTCGGCATTGCGTCTCGGAGATGATTTTCAGAAATATCCTGAACGCCTGCTTTCATCAAATGCCGGCTTTCTGCGGGACAGGAATAAATCGTACTCTTTCTCGTCATCGACTTTCTTGATATTGATAATTTATCAGACAGATAATATTATGTCAATATATTTAGAAATTTTTAATTATTCTGTATAACCATCAGAATCTGACCACCTCATTATTTTACATAATCGCTCTGTTAAATCTCAATGTTAATTTTTTGCAGTGGCTCTGCAGACTAAAAGCGGAGAGTACAAAAGGAACGCCTGCTGTAAGAGAAATACGAAACTTGATTACAACAAGCGCGAAGCAAAGCTTTGGTAATGAAAATTGATATACCGCAATTACTTTTGGAAGAAATATCAAATGATGAGAATACATTGTGGGGATAAAGAGGAAAATAAATCGTCTTCTGCACATTGAACACGGCAGGCATGAATGGAAGCTCCCGGCCGCCGAAGAAAGCGAGCGACCAAAAGCAGAATCAACATGCATATGAAAGGTTCCCAATAAAGGAAAAGGTAACTCGGAGGTGGAAGCTGTTGCTGAAGAAAAAAGTGAAGAGTGTTCCGATTGTCTTTCTGGTGTTTATGCTGATAATTATTCCTTCGGTCAAAGATAAACGTGAATTGGCGCATGCCACCCAGGGCCAAGAAGAGCTGGGGAGGAAAATATCGGCTATCCTTCAAGACCCCCATTTAAACGGAGCGCTGGCAGGAGTCAGCATCCGTTCGGCACAAACAGGGAAAATATTGTATGACAGGGATGGGAATACACGATTAAGGCCGGCTTCAAACCTGAAGCTATTGACTGCAGCGGCAGCCCTTGAAACACTTGGAGAACAATATGTTTTCCAAACAGAGGTGCTGGCAGAAGGGCCAGTGATAAACCACTTTTTACATGGCAATCTATATTTAAAAGGAAAAGGAGATCCTACTCTTTTACAGAAGGATTTTGATGAGCTTGCTTTAAAGCTTAGAAAGGGCGGCATAAAAACTGTTTCTGGCAACCTGATTGGAGATGATTCCTGGTTTGACAGGGAAAGGTATTCCTTTGATCTTGCCTGGACTGACGAACAGGAATATTACGGAGCCCAGATTTCAGCTCTGACGGCATCTCCTGATGAAGATTATGATACGGGTTCAGTCATTTTAAAAGTGAGTCCGGCCAGCGAGACAGGAAAGCGTGCCGAAATCACTGTTTCTCCTCAAACAAATTATGTGAAGGTTATCAATCATGTTCGAACTTCTGGACATGATGCAGAAAAAGAATTGAAAATGGTCCGCAAGCATGGAACGAATATCATTACAGTAGAGGGGACTATTCCGCTTGGTTCATCCCCTGATAAACAATGGAGCGCTGTATGGGAGCCAACCGGGTATGCATTGGATTTATTTGATCAAGCACTTAAAAGGCAGGGGATTAAGCTTCTTGGCAGGATTAGGACAGGAAAGGTTCCAGAAACTGCAACAGTTAAAGCTGTTCATTCATCAATGCTGCTATCCGAGCTTATGGTTCCATTTATGAAGCTAAGCAATAACAGCCATGCAGAAGTGCTTGTGAAAGAATTAGGCAGAGTGAAAAAAGGAGAAGGAAGCTGGAAGAAGGGCCTTGAAACTGTAAGGGAAACAGCTGAAAGCTGGGGGCTGGATACTCGTGCAATGCAGATCAGAGATGGCTCTGGAATTTCCCAGGCTGATTTGATTTCAGCCAATTCAATTTCTGAGTTACTGTATAAAATACAGAAAAAACCATGGTTCCCGGCATATCTTCATGCATTGCCAACAGCAGGCGCAAACGGCAGAATGGATGGGGGGACCCTTAGAAAAAGAATGAAGAACACAGCTGCTGCGGGAAAGGTATTTGCGAAAACAGGAACCATTTCATCGTGCAGTACATTATCGGGTTACGCAACTGCGAAAAATGGGGAAACATACATTTTCTCTGTTTTAATAAACAATTTTATAGAAGAAGATGGAATCCAAAAGATACAGGATGATATAGCCGTTGTACTCGCAAGCGAAAAATGACTTCAGGCAGCGAAACCCTTCGTCCTGTTTTTTAATAATGAAAATTGAAATCAATTTTACCGGGAAACAATAGAGGCTGAGATGGTAGAATAAAGATATAAAATGCTGAGCCGCCAATAAGGAGTAAAGCAGGCAAGGGGGGGTATTATTAAAAGCTATCTATATAATCTGCCGGGGGAAAACAGCTGGAAACGGTATATGCTGTCGCTCGTGACAATGGGGGCAATCTTCATTGCAGCATCCATTTTTTACGGAATTGCAATGGCCGCATATTTGTGGGCAACAGGGGAAGACCTGTCATTAATCGAATCATTTGGGGTTCATCATCCCATGCTGGATTTTGCCTTAACCATGCTGGCAGATGTTTTTTGGATCCTGGGACTTTGGTTTTGTATAAGGGTGATTCATAAAAGAAAGTTTAGAACACTGATTACCGCAGGGAAACGGATTAATTGGAGGCAGATCTTCTGGGCGTATGGGATGTTTTTTTTCTTCATGATGGTTTTTCAGCTAATTGATTATGCCCTTTTTCCATCTGATATTTCTTTAAACAGTGTGAAGTGGAAGGATTTTTTGATTCTGCTTGTCCTGATTATGGTGCTTGTCCCAATCCAAACTACAGTGGAAGAATTATTTTTCAGAGGGTTTTTATTGCAATGGTTTGGCAAAAAGGTCCGTAATCCTTATATTCTCGCCGGCATTATTGCCATTATCTTTGGCTCCATGCATTTTTTAAACCCGGAAATGGAGCGTTCAGCCATTTTTGTGGGACTCGACTATGTATTTGTCGGATTTATGCTGACACTCCTTGCAGTTAAAATGGGGGGGCTTGAGCTGTCCATTGGAGTCCATGCTGCCAATAATATGTTTTTGTTTATCTTTTTTGCAGACGACCAATCTGTAGGCGGCGCTATTCCTTCGTTGTTTAAGGTGAAAAATAATGACCCGGTATACTCCCTGCTGTTTGATCTTTGTTTATTTGGCCTTTTTTATTATTTAGTCTGGCGAAAATATCGCAGGCAGCAATGAAGTGCAGAAAGTCCGTCGAAATGACGGCTTTTTTTTATGCTTTTACGGAAGTACAGGCATAAGGCGATGGCGGAAAATTGCAACACCGGATAATTGTTAAATCCGCGGGAAATATATTGCGGTTTACGAAATGTCATGTATAATGGATAAGGTTAAAAGTAAACTTGGAGTTTAGTATATGAAAACAATTGTGCCTTAATGTTTACTATTACTAAACAATAAATCGAGGCTATATTATGCAAATCGGCAAAAAAATAAAAAATCTGCGCTTGAAAAAAGGACTAACGCAAGAAGAGCTTGGAGAAAGAACGGATTTAAGCAAAGGCTATATTTCACAGCTTGAGCGTGATTTGAGCTCCCCATCTATAGAAACTTTTTTTACTATTTTAGAGGTGCTTGGCTGCAGCCCCAGTCAATTTTTTGATGAAGAAGAACGCAAGCAAAAGGTCGTTTACACCCAAGAAGATCAGACTTTTTACGATGACGAGGAAAGAGGCTATCAAATTCAATGGCTTGTCCCGGAATCCAATGAAAAAGAAATGGAACCGATCCGGCTGACTTTTAAGGAAAAGGGTGAATTTAAGACATTCGAGCCTTCTCTTTCAGAGACATTTGGCTATGTGCTCAAAGGTCAGGTACAGGTCAGGCTGGGCCGGCATACCTATATTGCGAAAGCAGGCGAATCAATATATTTTCATGCTTCAGATGAACATAAAATCATTAACGACCATAAAGGGATGTCCGAGCTGCTGCTGGTGGCTACAGATTCCTATCTGTAAGAAAAATATGTATTCGACAAGGAGGAGGCTGCAATGGCAGACCAGACAATTATCCGCTTTGAGCAGGTAACAAAGCAGTATGATCAAGATCCGGCAATACTGGATAACGTAAGTTTTGAGATTGAGAGAGGAAAGTTTTATACACTTCTTGGACCTTCAGGCTGCGGAAAAACCACTATTCTGCGCCTGATTGCCGGTTTTACGGACGCAACGAAAGGCAGCATATATTTTAACGGGAAATTAATCAATGATGTTCCGGCGAATAAACGCCAGGTTAACACCGTGTTTCAGGATTACGCCCTATTTCCGCATTTGAACGTGTTTGAAAACGTAGCATTTGGCCTTCGGATTAAAAAAATAAAAAATGCTGATGTTGAAGCAAAGGTGCTTGAGGCCCTATCCTTTGTTAACCTGGATGGTTATGAGACAAGGGAAATCAGTGAGATGTCCGGCGGCCAGCGCCAGCGTGTGGCGATTGCCCGGGCGATTGTGAATGAACCGGAAGTCATCCTCCTTGATGAGCCATTATCTGCCCTGGATCTTAAGCTTCGGACGGAAATGCAGTATGAATTGCGCGAGCTTCAAAGGCGCCTTGGAATTACCTTCATTTTTGTTACACATGACCAGGAAGAGGCTTTGGCCATGTCAGATGAAATATTCGTGCTGAATAAAGGAATTATCCAGCAAAGCGGGACTCCTACGGATATTTACGACGAGCCGATTAACCGGTTTGTTGCCGATTTTATCGGAGAGTCTAACATTGTTAAAGGGACGATGATCCAAGACAATCTGGCAGCATTCGGAGGGAAACAATTTGATTGCGTGGATCAGGGCTTTAATCCGAATGAGCCTGTTGAAATCATCATCCGCCCTGAAGATCTGGAGATAACCACAGTAGACAGGGGCAAGCTGCAGGTACGTGTAGATTCACAGCTCTTCCGCGGTGTCCATTACGAAATCAGCAGCTATGATAAAGAGGGGAATGAGTGGCTTGTCCATTCCACCAAAAAGGCTACCGTAGGCGATGAAATTGGACTTTATTTTGATCCGGAAGCCATTCATGTCATGCGTTTCGGGGAAACGGAAGAAGAATTCGATAAGCGTCTGGAAGCTTATAATGGCGGGTCAAGCTATGCAGAATAAGGCGTCGCGCAACATATATCTGATTCCATATGCATTATGGATCCTGCTTTTTGTTATTGCTCCCATTCTGCTTGTCCTTTATTATTCTTTCTTTGATATTGAAGGGAATTTTTCAATTTCCAATTATCAAAAGTTTTTTACACCCGTTTATTTGAAAATGACGCTGAGTTCTTTTTGGTATTCGTTTTTGATAACAGCTTTTTCACTGCTCATCGCCTATCCGGCAGCATATTTGTTAACTAAAACGAAACATAAGCAGCTGTGGCTTCTTTTAATCATACTGCCGTCCTGGATTAATTTACTTTTAAAGGCTTATGCGTTCCTTGGCATTTTCGGGACATACGGGGCAGCTAACAGCTTCCTGAAAGTAATCGGAATCGGAAGCAAACAAATACTGTTTACAGATTTCAGCTTTATTTTCGTTTCGGTATATATTTTCATACCATTCATGATTTTGCCGATCTTTAATACATTGGATAAGTTGAATCCCACATTGCTTGATGCGGCTAATGATTTGGGGGCATCTTCCTGGACTACTTTCCGCCGTGTCATTTTCCCTCTCACCATTGAAGGTGTTAAGTCGGGATGCCAGGCAGTATTCATTCCATCATTATCACTATTCATGCTGACAAGATTGATTGCAGGAAACCGTGTCATTACGCTTGGCACAGCAATTGAACAGCATTTCCTTGTTACTCAGGACTGGGGCATGGGGTCAACGATTGCGGTCTTTTTGATCATTATCATGTTTGCGATCATGGCCCTGACAGGCAACAGAAAGCGGGGTGTCTAAATGAGAAGGAAAAATTCAGCATTATCATCCGTCTATCTTGTTGCAGTTTTTCTGGTGCTGTATGCTCCTATTTTCTTTTTAGTTTACTATTCATTTAACAGCGGAGGTGACATGCATCAATTCGATAAGTTTACCCTTCAGTGGTATAAAGAATTGTTTCATGATACCCGCCTGCTGATTATTGTGTTGAATACCCTGGTCATTGCGCTGCTTTCCGCTGCAATTTCAACCATCCTGGGAGTGCTCGGGGCACTTGCTATCCGCAGTGTAAGGAAGAGAAAGACAAAAAAAGCACTGCTTTCCCTGAATAATGTCCTGATTGTAAGTCCTGATGTTATTATTGGTGCTTCATTTCTTATTCTTTTTACAATGATTGGGCTTAAGCTAGGGTTCTTCTCGGTCCTGCTGTCGCATATTGCCTTTAGTGTGCCGATTGTTGTCATTATGGTTCTTCCTAAACTGCAGGAGATGAGCCCGAGTTTGCTTGATGCAGCCAGGGATTTAGGGGCCAGCCGCTGGGATGTGCTGTCAAAGGTAGTCATTCCTTATATTACTCCGGGCATTTTTGCTGGCTTTTTCCTTGCATTAACTTATTCGCTCGACGATTTTGCAGTAACATTTTTCGTGACGGGAAATGGATTTTCTACACTTTCTGTAGAAATATACTCACTGGCCAGAAGGGGAATTTCCCTTAATATCAACGCGCTATCTACACTGCTATTCTTATTTACCATGGTGCTTGTTGTGGGATATTATTTCATCACCCAGCGCAATGTCAGGAATGGAATGGGGGCAGGAAAATGAAACAGCTGAGCCGGGTTTTCCTTGCAATTGCTATTATTTCAGCGGTGCTCCTGTACGCAGTATCGCGACTGAACTCCTCTCAGGGATATTCAGGAGCAAAGACTTTAACGGTTTATAACTGGGGAGATTATATCGATTCTTCTCTGATTAAGAAGTTTGAAAAACAAACGGGGATTAAAGTGATTTATGAAACCTTTGATTCCAATGAAGCGATGATGACAAAAATTCAGCAGGGCGGTACTGCCTATGATATTGCGGTTCCTTCAGAATATATGATTGATAAAATGAGGAAGGAAAACCTTCTTCTGCCGCTCGATCACAGCAAGCTTCCAAACCTGAAAAATATTGACAAGCGATTTATGGATTTGCCGTTTGATCCGAAAAACAAGTATTCCATTCCTTATTTTTGGGGAACAGTCGGGATAGTATATAATCCTAAAATGCTCGGCAATAAAAAAATCACCAGTTGGGATGATTTATGGGATAAAGATTTACACAATCAGATTCTGCTGGCGGACAGTGCAAGAGAAGTAATCGGAATGGGACTGAACAGTCTGAATTACTCGCTGAATGATACAAATAAAAAGCATCTTCAGGAGGCAAAGAGGAGACTGGACAGTCTGACACCGAATATTAAAGCGATTGTCGGTGATGAGAGCAGGATGCTGCTTGAAAACCAGGAAGCCTCCATTGGGGTTGTATGGTCTGGGGTTGCCTCAGAAATTATGGCAGAAAATGAAGATCTGCAATATGTGCTTCCAAAAGAAGGAACAAACTTATGGTTTGATAACATGGTTATCCCTAAAACAGCTAAACATATTTCGGCTGCACATAAGTTTATTAACTTTATGCTGGATGCAAAGGTAGCTGCTAAAAATGCAGAATATGTTAATTATTCTTCTCCAAATAAAATGGCATTGAAATACATGCCAAAAGCGACTGTAAATGATAAACGTTTTTATCCATCGCCTGAAATGACCGATAAGCTTGAGGTATATAAAAATCTAGGGCAAAAAAATCTTGCCTACTATAACGAACTGTTCTTAGAGTTCAAGATGCACAGAAAATAAATAAAAGTCGGCGCCAGGCCTTGGCGCCGACTTTTATTTATGGCTTGATCAAAAATTTTTTACAGAAATTAAGTAAGAAAAGCCTGTTTCTGTTTTTATCAGTAATTTACATATTGCGGTTTTGGTTTATGTCAGAGGAAGTACTGGAAGTGCCGCCATTTTGTGTTTTACTGTTTGTTTCCTTAAGCTGTGAACCGGCTTCAGCCACTTTGGATCCGATATCCTTCAGTTCACCAGTAGCTTGTTTTGCTGTTGAAAGAGCATCAGTTGAAATGTCCTTCACTTCTGTTACGCGCCCAAGAACCTCTTCATTCACCATTTCATAAAGGCTTTGTGCATCACTGATTGCTTCCTTTAAAGTTGTTGAAGCATCTTTGAAACGGCTAATCATCTGGTCCTTCAACTCGCCTGGGTTTTCCTTTACCTGTGCAATCATGCCCATTGAAGAATCCTTTAGATCGGCTGCTGTTTCTTTCACTTTAGTACGAGTGCGTGAATCCAATAAGGTTAAAGCCCCTCCAATGATTCCCCCAATAATTATACCTTTCAACATTTTACTGTTTTTCTCATTATCGCTGGTCATTTGCTGAGTCATATTTGCTTCCTCCTTATTTTGTAAGTATCGATGCTTGTTGGTTTTTTCCCGATATATGCAAAAGTCAAACAAAAAATTCAAAAAAATTAACAACAAACCATTTTACTTTCTTAACTTTCCAGCGGGGCATCTTAGACTATAGCACCCAGCCAGGCAGGACGTAATACCGAATTTTTCTTCTGGACAATGGGCATCCGTTTTTGGTTATTGACAGTAAAAAAAAACCATATTATAGTTAAATACATTAATAGTTAAAGAGTTGAACTAATATGGAGATGTTGATGATTTATGCATAATGACGAGGTTCAAGGGTTAATTGACCGGTATTTAAGAGTTTCCTTTTATGTTACAAAAATAGGAGAATCACTGATAAAGGAACAAATTTGCAGTGATCTGACAAATGAGCAGTATTATACGCTGCGGTTTATCCAGCAGGCTCCGCAGTGCAAATCCACTGACCTTGCTGAGGCCTTTTATGTTAATAAAAGCGCAATCTCAGCCATTATCACCCGTTTAACCGATAAAGGGCTTATTCAGCGTAAACGGGATGAAAATGATCGCAGAGTGGTATATCTGACCCTGACAAAAGAAGGAGAAGCATTATTCTCCGCAAAAGAACAGAAAATCCATAAGCTCGTAGAATCATTTATCACAAAGTTTAATAATGAGGAAATAGAAGCTTTTATTCATACATACGAAAAGCTTTCGCGAATATTAATCGAAATGACAAAAGATATACAGGAGGAACCTTCATGAGCGTAATATTAAAAGGAAAATGGCTGATCCTTGCTGCCTGGATTGCGGCAGCTGCCGTATTAATGGGGCTGGCACCCAATATGGCTGACCTTGTCAGTAAAAAAGGGCAGCTTTCCATACCCGACACCTATTCTTCTGCCATGGCTAATAAAATTATGAAGGATATCAGCGATGATGATGAATCACAGGTGGCGCTTGTATTTCACAGCAAGTCAAAGCTCTCGGCTGCAGATCTGGCTGATATAGAACAAGGAATAAACAAGCTCGAGAGCGATAAAAATAAACTCGGCATCAATGACATTACAACCCATTTTAAGGAAAAATCCCTAAAAAACCAGCTGGTTTCAAAGGATGGAAAAACTATTTTAGCTTCACTCTCGATGAACATGGAGAACCGTGACCGGAAAGAAACGTCTAAGGCTCTGTATAAAGAGCTTAAAGAAGTAAAGGTCGGGCATTACTATACCAGCAGCTGGATGATCGATGAAGATCTTAATACGAACTCCCAGGAAGGACTGAAAAAAACGGAAGGCATTACCGTTATTTTTATCCTTGGTGTATTGCTCCTCGTATTCCGTTCGGTCATTACGCCCATCATTCCGCTGGTGACGGTGGGGATTTCCTATCTGGTCTCTCAATCCATCGTGTCCTTCCTGGTGGATTCCTTTGACTTTCCTATCTCGTCTTATACACAAATATTTATGGTGGCCATTATGTTCGGAATTGGAACGGATTACTGCATCCTGTTATTCAGCAGGTTCAAAGAAGAAATATCAGAGCACGAAAGCCTGGCGGAAGCAATTATCACTACCTACAGGACAGCGGGGAAAACGGTATTTTTCAGCGGGCTTGCAGTCCTTGTCGGCTTTGCTGCAATCGGCTTTTCAACCTTTAAGCTTTATCAATCCGCTGCGGCAGTAGCTGTTGGAGTAGCGGTTTTATTATTAGCTCTTGTAACGGTCGTTCCATTCTTTATGGCTGTGTTAGGAAAGAAAATATTCTGGCCCTCTAAAGGAAAGCTTGAACATAAGGAAAGCAGGTTATGGGGAGCTGCAGGGAAATTTGCGCTTGCCCGGCCATTTGTCGCTTTACTTATTGTAGCTGCAATATGTGTTCCATTTTTGGTTTTTTACGACGGGAAGCTGTCATATAATTCCTTGAATGAAGCCGGAGATGATATGGCATCTGTTAAGGCGTTTGATATTGTTTCATCCGGATTCGGCCCAGGGCAGTCCATGCCTACTCAGGTTGTTATTAAAAATGATGTGAGCATGAATTCGGCAGAGTATGTAGCCTTAGCTGAAAAAATATCTCAGGAAGTTGCCAAGGTCAATGGTGTGGATACAGTACGTTCTGTGACCCGCCCTGCAGGAAAACCGATAGAGAACTTGTTTGTATCAAAGCAGGCAGATTCACTCGAAAAGGGTGTCGGCAAAGGAAATGAAGGCATCAAAAAAATCAGTGACGGCCTGAAGAAGGCAGGCGGCGAACTATCCAAGTCAGCTCCTCAGCTGAATAAAGCAACAGATGGAATTAACGGCCTGATTAGCGGGACGGATGAGCTGAGGAATGGAATGGGTAAAGTCCAAAATGGATTAACTGCCATTGAAACAGGCATCCGCAGCGGTTCGATGGGAGCCGGGGACATCAAAAAGGGGATGCGTGAGGTACAGGCGAACCTTGTCAAGCTCTCAAGTGGAATGACAAAACTTGCAAACGGCTATAAACAAGCCAGTGCAGGCTTGGGCGGCCTCCAAAGCAAGTATAAAGAAATCGGGACGGGGCTCACACAAATTTCCCAAACCCTCCAAGGACTCGATGCAAACTTTAAAGGAATAGAAAACAAATACCCTGATCTTCAATCTGACAGGGATTATCAAACAATTAAAGGAACTGTCGGTTCTGTTCAAAAGGGCTTACGGCCATTATCCTCGGGTCTTACTCAGCTTAACGGGGGACTGTCAAAAGTGAAGGGCGGCATTGATACTGCCAATGCAAGTCTCGCTTCAGCGGCTTCTGGCCAGAGTGAATTGGCTAGCGGAATGACAAAGCTTATTGCCGGAATGAACGAGCTGCAGACAGGATTGACCAAAGCAGCAAACGGCCAGGAACAAGTGATTGGAAATATCTCGAAATTTAAGGGCGGCCTTACTAGCCTGAATACAGGACAGAAGCAGCTGCTGAATGGATTTTCAAACCTGAACGGACAGATGAATTCATTGACGAATGGGCTGAATGACAGTGCGAATGGCTTGAATCAGGTCCACAAAGGATTGAATTCTGCCCAAGGCTATTTGTCTGGATTAGCCTCTTCGGACAAAAACGTATCAGGACTTTATATTCCGGATGAAGTACTAAATAGCAAAGACTTCAAAAAGGCACTTGATGCATATATGTCTCCAGACCGCAAAGTGATGACCATGGATGTGATATTTAAGGATAATCCATATTCCAATGAAGCCATCAGTGAGATTGATCCTATCAAGAAGTCTATAGCCATTGCAGTGAAGGATACGAGCCTTGAAAATGCGAAGGTAGCCATTGGCGGTGTAACAAGCACCTATAATGATATGAGCAAAATATCAGATGCAGATTATTCGAGGACCGTTGTGCTTATGCTCGCAGGAATCGGTATCATACTCTTCCTGCTGCTACGCTCAATTGTAATGCCGATTTATCTAATTGCTTCGCTGGTTTTGACATACTATACTTCCATGGCGATAACAGAAGTGATATTTGTTAACATCCTTGGCTATGAAGGCATCAGCTGGGCCGTGCCGTTCTTTGCATTCGTCATATTGATAGCGCTCGGAATTGATTACAGCATATTCTTAATGGACCGATTCAACGAATACAAAGATATGACGATAAAAGAAGCTATGCTTGTATCAATGAGGAAAATGGGAACGGTGATTATCTCAGCTGCCATTATCCTTGGAGGAACCTTTGCTGCCATGATGCCGGCTGGCGTTCTCTCCCTGCTCGAAATTGCCACGTTAATTCTTATAGGCCTTGTGCTGTATGCCCTGGTTATATTGCCTCTATTTATACCGATTATGGCGAAAACCTTTGGCAAAGCAAATTGGTGGCCATTTATTAAATAGGCTGTTTGCGCAAACTTTGTTTCTATTCAACAAGTGGTTGATTTCCGCTTCAGGATGCTCGCTTTCCGCGGGGCGGGCGGTGAGCCTCCTCAGCTACGCTTGCGGG
>NZ_MLYQ01000051.1:0-34340 GCF_001866725.1 Bacillus sp. MUM 13 | reverse complement strand
GAAGGTGAGACCCCGCAAGCCTTGCTTGTGAGGCCTACCGCCCGCCCCGCGGAAAGCGAGCATCCTGAAGCGGAAATCAACCCCTTGTTCAGGTAGCAACAAAGTTTATGAAAACAGCCTTTAAAAAACATCAGCATGTAATAAATGCTGTTAAAGTAGGGATTCCTATAGATGTGACGGGATATGGGAAGTTTCAATATATTCGTTTGGACTTACGCCAAAAAGGGTAAAAACATATTGATTTTGGTTTACATAAAGGAGCTGCACATAATGACAAAGCTTGATTTGCATAAATTTGAAAAAATTATGGAAATAAGAAAAATGAAGCACAGTGATATAGATGAGATTATTGCTATGCAGGAGGTTTGCTTTCCCGGAATGATTCCATGGAAACGGGAGCAATTGGAAAGCCACCTGGATATTTTTCCTGACGGCCAGTTTTGTGCCGAATATGATGGCCGCGTAATTGGCTCTTGTTCGAGCTTAATCATAAATTTTGACGAATATGATGACCGCCATTCTTGGGATGATGTAACAGACAATGGCTATATTACAAATCACAACCCTGATGGATATAATCTATATGGAATTGAAATTATGGTTCATCCTGATTTCCGCCGCATGAAAATCGGCCAGCGGCTTTACGAAGCGAGAAAAGAATTAGTGGCAGAATTGAACTTGAAAAGCATCATTATTGGCGGAAGGATCCCTAATTACCATAAACATGCTGATGAGATGTCACCAAGGGAATATGTTAAGGAAGTATCCCTGCATAAAATCTATGATCCGGTTTTATCTTTCCAGCTTTTAAATGGCTTTACTTTAATGAGGATTAATCCCAACTACCTTCCGGATGATAAACAATCCAATAAGTATGCAACGCTCATGGAATGGAACAATGTGGATTACCATCCTAAAACTAAGACATTCTTTAAAACTTCAGAACCTGTCAGGATATGTGTGGTCCAATATATGATGAGGCAGATTAATTCGTTTGAGGATTTTGCAAGCCAGGTCGAATATTTTACCGATGTGGCTTCAGATGCAAACGCTGATTTTGCTGTTTTTCCCGAGCTTTTTACAACACAGCTGATGTCTTTCCTGAATGAGCGTACACCAAGTCTGGCAGTCAGGAAACTGACGGACTTTACGGAACAATATATCGAGTTGTTCACTACCCTTGCAGTCCGATATAACGTAAATATTATCGGGGGATCGCACTTTGTCAAAGAAGATGATGATAACATCTACAACATTGCCTACTTATTCCGCAGGGACGGAACGATTGAGAAACAGTATAAAATTCACATTACCCCGAATGAAAGAAAATGGTGGGGAATCAATGCAGGTGACCGGGTCAAGGTATTCGATACTGACTGCGGGAAAATAGCCATCCAGATATGCTATGACATCGAATTTCCTGAAATGGCGCGTATTGCCACAGAAATGGGAGCGAAAATCATATTTACTCCTTTTTGCACAGAAGATCGCCAGGGGTATCTCAGGGTCCGTTATTGTGCGCAGGCACGGGCGGTGGAAAACCAGATTTACACAGTTATTTCAGGTACTGTAGGAAATCTGCCCCAAACTGAAAATATGGATATCCAGTATGCGCAGTCCGGTATATTCGCACCTTCAGATTTTGAATTTGCACGCGATGGAATTGTAGGGGAAACAAATCCGAATCTGGAAATGGTACTGATCGGGGATGTGGATCTTGAAATACTGCGACGCCAAAGGCAATCCGGCACAGTGAGACAGCTTAAGGACAGAAGGCATGATATCTATAAAATTCAATATCAGTCAGGCCTTAAATAAAGAAAGTGCTGAGGGCCAGTTGTTTTCTTTAAAAAGAAATATTTTAAAGAATGGCTGGCCTGCAAGTACCTTCTCAATTGAGATAGATTATGATACCTTTTAAAATATACATAAAATAATAAATTTTATAAATAAGGGGCTGAGGACATTGGAATGGAAAGAACTTTATTCTTCATGGGCAAGTTATCAAAACTTAAATTCAGATCTTCGTGAAAAGCTTCAGGAAATGAAGCACGATGATGCAAAGCTTGAGGATGCATTTTATAAAAACCTGGAATTCGGCACAGGGGGAATGCGCGGGGAAATAGGCGCAGGGACTAACAGGATGAACATATACACTGTCCGGAAAGCAACCACTGGACTTGCCAGGTATATTCACTCATTCGGTGAGGATGCCAAAAAAAGAGGCGTTGTTATTGCATTTGATTCCAGGCACCAGTCTCCTGAATTCGCTATGGAGGCAGCAAAGACGCTTGCCACAAACGGCATTAAAGCATATGTTTTCGATGAACTGCGGCCGACTCCGGAATTGTCGTTTGCTGTGCGGGAACTGAATGCTGTTTCCGGTATTGTCATCACGGCCAGCCATAATCCTCCTGAATATAATGGATACAAGGTTTACGGAGAGGACGGCGCACAGCTTGGCCTCGAAGCTGCAGATAAAGTCATCGGATACATCAATGAAATAGAAAACGAATTAATCCTCCAGGTCGAAGAGAAAGACGCTTTGATGGAAAAGGGGCTTATTGAGATCATTGGAGAAGAGCTGGATGCCTCCTATAATGCCAAGCTGCTTACCCTTCCTGAAAACCAGGGCCTTTCGTCTGAAACGGATATTAATATTGTATTTACTCCGTTGCATGGCACCTCGAATAAGTCAGTAAGGCGTGCACTGAAGGATTTAGGATACAAAAATGTCCATATCGTTAAAGAACAGGAAAAGCCCGATCCCAACTTCTCTACGGTTGCCTCGCCAAATCCTGAGGAACATGCCGCTTTCGAAATGGCAATTGAACTCGGAAAAGAAGTTTCAGCGGACATCCTGATTGCAACAGATCCTGATGCCGACCGTTTGGGAATTGCCGTTAAAAACCTTGAAGGCGACTATACGGTGCTGACAGGAAACCAGACAGGTGCTCTTATGCTGGATTACCTGCTTGCATCTAAGAAAGAAAAAGGAACCCTCCCCGAAAATGGAGCCGTTCTTAAAACTATTGTTACATCAGAAATAGGAAGGACTATAGCAAGCTCTTATGGCCTGGAAACTATAGACGTCCTAACAGGGTTCAAATTTATTGCAGAGAAAATCAGCGAGTTCCATCGTACGGGCCAAAAGACCTTTTTATTTGGCTATGAAGAAAGCTATGGTTATCTGATTAAGGACTTTGCAAGAGATAAAGATGCCATTCAGGCAAGCATCCTGGCAGCAGAGGTTTGCGCATATTATAAAAAGCAGGGAAAAACCTTGTATGAGGGCCTGCTGGATGTATTCAGGAAATATGGCTTCTACATGGAAGGCTTGCGTTCACTGACTCTAAAAGGAAAAAATGGGGCAGCCCAGATTCAGGGCATACTTAATGAGTTCCGTGAAAATCCGCCAAAAGAAATTGCAGGGAAAAATGTAGTAACGAGCGAGGATTATTTAAGCGGCCAAAGATTTTCCTGGGAGAATAATGAAGAAACAAATATTACGCTTCCTAAATCCAATGTCCTTAAATACTTCCTAGAGGATGGAACATGGGTATGCCTCCGTCCATCAGGAACAGAGCCGAAGATTAAATTTTACTTTGGCGTTCAGGGATCAAGTATGGAAGAAGCAGAGGGGAAATTATCAGGGGTTATAGAAGACTTTATGTCAAAGATTAATAAACTTATTTAATCATAGAATTGGCAAGCTTGGATTGTGTATAACTGAAAGTGACAAACTGCACCGATGGGAGAAAGTTATCATGAAATTATTGGTTATTGGAGGTTCACCCCGCAAAAATGGCCGTACTGGGATTGCCGCACGGTTTATGGCTGAAAAGCTGCAGGCGGAAATTATTGATTTAAGCGAGGCAGTACTGCCTTTATACAGCGGAGAAGACGAACAGCTGCAGAATGAAGATGTAAAACGCCTTCGCCAGGCGGCAGGAGAAGCGGACGGAATTATCCTGGCTTCCCCGGAGTATCATTCAGGAATGAGCGGTGCATTGAAAAATGCGCTCGATTTTCTGGGAAGCGAACAATTCTCTCATAAGCCTGTGGCCCTGCTGGTTGTTGCAGGCGGGGGAAAAGGCGGAATCAATGCACTGAATAACATGAGAACCGTTGCAAGGGGGCTTTATGCCAATGTAATCCCTAAGCAGCTTGTGCTCGACCCTCACTGCTTTGATTATGAAAATGACACGCTGAATCCTGATCCGGCTTTACTGGCTGCAGCTCTTATAGATGAACTAAAGCTGTATGTAAAGGCGTATTCATCCATAAAAGTATCATTGCAATAGGATCTTTTGCCATTCACTGAATTAAAAAGAAGAGCTGACAATAATTTTGTCAGCGCAGATAATCGAAAAAGGGGGTACGGAAAGGTTACATTTCGTACCCCCTTTTTGTTTTTCCTTATTTTTTACTCAATCTGGGTAATCTTTTACTAACGGCTCAGGTTGGTTAAATAAAACTACAAAAATTGTTGTTTTTGAATAAGTTCTGTGAAGCGATCCCGTTGTTAAACCGGGTTGATTGGAGTGTAAGGTTCGAGACTACTGTGGGCTCACCACCCACGGAAAGCAAACGTCCTGAGCGGAAATCAACCCCTTGTTCCATAGCTGCAATGTTTACGAAAACAGCCTAAAACAAAAAAGACTGTAGACAAACCCGTTTTTTCGAATTTTGTCTACAGTCTGAGCTGACAATAACCTTGTCAGCTCTTTCCTTGTTTCACAGGTTAAGGTTTACCAGCCATTGTAAAACCTTCAATTGTTTCCGCATAAATATTTCCACTTAACAAAAACTACGTGTAGCCCATTTTTTATTGCTTATCCATACAGGTATATATCCTGAGAAGACATTTCTGCTGCATGATCTAAATATCGGAGAAGGCTATATAAATAATTCTCAACAACTTTATAGTCATGTTCAAAGTGATAAGCGTGCAGGAAACGCTCAATTTTCTTTGAAAGAAATTGGTCTTCTGTCCGAACCATAAGTATAAGCAGGTTATCCCATTCAGAACGGTGTGTATAAAACAGCGCCCTGTCATAATCTGTTTTGTTCATTTGTATCTCCTCCTTAAAGGAGCTATTTGTAGTTTGTTCCGGAACCTCACTCTGCATTCTCATACAAAATGTGGAGATGGTACTGTACCGCTGTTGTTTCTATTTACCAGAATAAAGATGATCAAGTGATACTTCGATGGAGATTTTTCTTATATAAAAAAATGGACTTTAACGGACAGGTATCGCGTTTCACATCATGGGGTCTTAAGAGCGGTGATAGATGCCCGTTAAAGCGGAATTAACGGTGAGTCATGAAATTTCTTTCAGCCAGTTATTTAGTACTCTGTTTGGTGATCTTTCCAGGCAGTTTTGCTCAAGCCCAAATTATTCAGGAGGATCATATATATACATATGAAAAAATGGAAACAGACTTGATTGATTTGCAGAAAAAGTACAAATTTGGGCTTATATCCCTGGGAATCACAGAGAAAGGAAAAAAGATCTACGCGGCACATCTCGGAGAAGGCAGGGAAAGCATCATCCTGACAGGATCCCATCATGGAAGGGAATGGCTGACATCGCTCCTCTTAATGAAGATGCTTGAACAATATGCAATAGCGTATCACCAGAACGAGGCGATCAGCAGGTACCCGTCAGATATTTTAAACAAGGTAAGTATTTGGTTTGTGCCTATGGTAAATCCCGAGGGTGTCAGCATCCAGCAGGGGGATTTATCACTATATAACTGGAAAGAAAAATTGACATTGCTGAAAATGAATCGATACAGCCTCAACTTTATGCGGTGGAAAGCAAACGGACAGGGAATAGATCTTAACCGCCAATATCCAGCAGGCTGGAGCAACGCAGAAACGGGGATAAACCATCCTTCGTATCATTTTTACAAAGGAAAGTACCCGCTGCAGGCAAAAGAGGCAGCAGCACTAGCAGCTTTTACACAAAAAATAAGGCCAATACTGGCGGTTGCTTATCATACATCAGGAAGGGAAATTTACTGGAAGTATCAAAATAAACAGGAAAACGTAATCAGGGATTACCTTCTTGCCACTAAAACAGCAAAAATGACTTCTTACCAGCTTTCAGTCCCGGAGAAGCATGCAACCGGCAGCGGTTATACAGATTGGTTTATTACAGAATTTAAACGTTCTGCAATGACGCTGGAAGCCGGCCCCCCTGCTGGTGAAACCAGTGTGCCTCTGAAGGTGTTCAAGGAGGAATGGCAAAGAAACAAAAATGTAGGAATTATGCTGGCAGAAGAAGCCCATTTGCAGGATAAGAATAAGAAAGAAAATCCTCTCCATACTAAAAATAATGAAAAATGAGGAGGATGTATATGAAAAAAACACTGCTCGCATTACTTGTTTTAATGTTGTTGCTTCCTGCTGCCGGCAAGGCTTCTGAAGGAGCACCCCCGCCGCACTATGAGAAGTATGGCAATATTGCCATTGCTGTAGTAAGGACCGACTATCCCGGGACCTCAGTTACTGATTATGAATTTTTGGGAAGGAAGAAGTCTGGAAACGGAATTGCTGTTGATTCCTTCCTGTTTTTGATAAAAGATAAGGGGATAGAAAAGAATGTATTAATAAAAGCAGAGCATAGCCTGATTTCCCAGAATCTGATCAGCCTTCATGTCATTGAAGCACCATTTAATCAAAAATAAGCTCATCTAAACAAACAAATTTAAAGGCAGTCAGTCAGGATATTGTCATACTCCAAGTCCTCTATCATACATTGTGGTAAGGATGAAAAGGGGGAAGAACAATGAATGCTGAACAAAAAGCCCTTGAATATACAATCAGTGAAATTACAGAAATCGCAAAAGGATTTGGCCTTGATTTTTATCCCATGCGTTATGAAATCTGTCCATCAGAAATTATATATACATTCGGGGCTTACGGAATGCCAACGAGGTTTTCGCACTGGAGTTTTGGCAAACAGTTCCACAAAATGAAGCTGCATTATGATTTTGGGTTAAGCAAAATTTACGAACTTGTGATCAATTCGGATCCATGCTACGCTTTTTTACTGGATTCCAATTCACTTATACAAAATAAACTGATCGTGGCTCATGTGCTGGCACATTGTGATTTCTTTAAGAATAATGTCCGTTTTCAGAACACTAAGCGGGATATGGTGGAAAGTATGGCGGCAACAGCTGACCGCATTCGTGATTATGAAATACTTCACGGAAAGAAAGAGGTTGAAACCTTCCTCGATGCTGTACTTGCAATAGAGGAGCATATTGATCCATCTCTTATGCGTCCCAAACTTTCCTGGACATTGGAGGATTTGGAGGTTGATGAGGAAGATCAGGCATCTCCCGCTTCTCCTTATGATGATTTATGGTCATTGGATTCCAAACCCAAGACACATGAACCAGCCAAGAAAAAGAAAAAGAGGTTTCCGCCTCAGCCAGAGAAAGATCTCTTGCTTTTCATTGAACAGTATAGCCGCGACCTGGCTGATTGGCAGCGTGACATCTTAACGATGATGAGGGAGGAAATGCTGTACTTTTGGCCGCAGCTGGAAACAAAAATCATGAACGAAGGCTGGGCTTCATTCTGGCATCAGCGAATTCTCAGGGAGCTTGATCTTACCTCAAGTGAATCGATTGAATTTGCTAAATTGAACGCTGGGGTTGTGCAGCCTTCAAAAACAGGAATTAACCCATATTATTTAGGGGTCAAGATATTTGAAGATATAGAAGAACGATACAATGATCCAACTGATGAGATGAAAAAGCTTGGAATTCAGCCAAACTCAGGCAGGGAAAAGATGTTCGAAGTGAGGGAAATAGAATCGGATATATCCTTTCTCCGCAATTACCTGACCAAAGATTTGGTTACCAGGGAAGATATGTACCTATTTCAAAAGCAGGGCAAGGACTATAAAATCGTCGACAAGGCCTGGAAAGAAGTAAGAGACCAGCTTGTCAGCATGCGTGTAAATGGCGGGTTTCCTTACCTGACAGTAAATGACGGCGATTATCTTCGAAACGGTGAATTGTATTTAAAGCATTGGTACGAGGGAATTGAACTCGATCTGAAATATCTGGAAAAGGTCATGCCATACATTCATCAGCTTTGGGGCAGAGCTGTTCACCTGGAATCGGTGATGGAAAATAAAGAAATGCTATTTACGTATGACGGAAAAGGAATACACCGCAAATATCTGTAAACCATGGAACACGGACATCTTAAAAATTGATCGGGAGGCTTGACTTCCTGAATAAATCTGTAAGGCGCAGGCATGTCCTGTGCCATTTTTTAATGCTGAAATGAAGGCCGGAACGGTTTCTGTAAAAGTAAGAGTTTTTATCAAAAAATTAACTCCTGGAATCTAGAAGGGTACAGAAAAAGTCTTTAAAGCATAACCTTAGTTAAATTGGACGGTTGATTGGAACGTAGAAATTGAGTCTAAAATCATTACAAAGATATCTGAACGGGAATACTTTTCGGAGAAATGAAAGTTGTTCCAATTTAGATTATTTAGATTGTCCTAGAATAAGGGAATTGGATATGTCATGAAGAAGTGAAAACAACAAAAGCGGGCCTTACCCTTTAAGAAAAAACGATGATAGTTCACAATTGTTCACTAACTATATGCTTTGTAAACGATAAGCCCAAAAAAAGGATTGTTCAGCTTGAGATTGGATCCGTCACTCATTTGTAAGTGGAATATTTTTTCTAAGCGAATGGAGGGCAGAAGTGCAAAAGAGCTAGCTTGATACTGGTCAAATAGCATGCTCTGTTCGTCGTAACTATTAGCACTTTTAGTTCCCCTTAAACATAACGATTTCCTTAACTAGCATTGCTTCCAACGCTACCTCCATGCACTTTTACTAGTTGCTTTGCGATTGCAGTCCCAACCAAACCCGATACTTGCTTAATGCTGAAAATGTAAAAAAATTGTAATCGTTAAAGGTTATTATTTGAAAATTTTAGCGATTAATAGGGATTTTTATGATAACATCTAGAATGTCCTTTAAATAATACTTTAATGGTACTTTAGTACATAAGATATATGTACATCAAATGGAATAAAGGAAGGAGACTTCGGTGATGGAGAGTGCCAAATTAGATTTAAAAATATCTAACTGGAAATCAAGATTAATTGATTTAACTAAAAGAAACAGGTTATTAAACTTTAAACCAACTAAAAGTGCTACTTTAAAAATAGATGGAGATTATACAGAAATATATGGGGTGTTTTCCCAATCCCGAGGGATTAGGGCTAATGCCATTATTGATTTGGAGAAATCCGCGAAGCTTCTTACGGCAAAAGCTTTAAAAAATGGAAGCAGCAACTTAACAGATACAGAAAAACAACGAGTTCACAATATGTTTCTTGAACAAGAGAAACAAAAACTAGAAAAACAATTGAACGGTATCAGACTGAAAGCCAAATCCTCAATAGATGAAAAGGGGATTAACACACTTTACCTAACTATCGGGTTTCTAAAGTGGACGGAAGTTGAGTACAGTAAAGATGTTTTAATATCGCCTTTAATTCTGGTGCCTGTTTCATTGAAGAGAGACTCAGCAAGAGAACCTTATTACTTATATAAATTAGACGAAGAAGTTATATTTAATCCGGTATTGGAACAAAAGATGAAACTAGACTTTGGAGTCAATTTACCTCCTTTAGACCAAATTGAAAGCGAAGATATTGAACAAATCCTAAATGTCTATAAAAAAGAATTGAAATTAGAAAAGTCATGGGAATTTATTGAAGAAACGTATCTCGGATTATTCTCATTCAGCAAGTTGGTCATGTATAAAGATTTTGAACTATATCAAGATGCAGTTGAAAACCACCCTATTATTCAAGAGCTGGCTGGAATTAAGCAAGGAAAAGATATAACTGGAAGAGAAAGAATTGTGCCTATTCAGGAGTACGAACGTAACTCAAAAGCTCACGAATCGTTTCAGATTTTGGATGCGGATTCTAGCCAACAGGAAGCCATTTTAGCTGCAAAAAACGGTGTCAGTTTCGTCATGCACGGACCGCCTGGAACAGGGAAAAGCCAAACTATTTCCAATATCATTGCAGAAACACTGTCTCAAGGAAAGAAAGTTTTATTTGTTAGTGAAAAAAAAGCGGCTCTAGAAGTGGTGAAAAAAAGAATAAGTGAAAAAGGATTGGGAGATTTTTGCCTCGATTTACATAGCCACAACTCTAACAAAAAGTCAGTATTGGAAGACTTAAGAATTTCTTTATCAAAAAACAATCCCTCAAGAAGTTTAATCGTCCCTTACTCCGATCTAGATACAGTTAAAGAACATTTAAACGAATATGTGAAGGCACTGCATACTGTAGTACAACCGTTAGATAAAAGCCCGCATTCTATACTTGGTGAACTGTCAAAATTGGATGAGGTTACTGAGCTTATTTTTAAAATACCTAATATAGATTCATATAAATTAGACAAATTAAATCAAATAAGTAAGCAAATAAAAGAAATAGAACTATACCGTGACATATTTTCGGATGAGAGGAATCATATTTGGTACGGCACGTTACTTCAAGAAAATAGCTTTGAGAGTGAAGCGGAAATAAAAGCACAATTTACCGTCTTGAGTAAGAAGATATTTGATCTAAATAAACTCTTTGAAGAATCCGCTGACTTTATTGATTTCCGTGAAGACCTGTCATTTATAGGTCTAGACAAATTGTTTGAGTTAGGGCAAATGTTATTGATAAAACCAGAAATACCTCAGATATGGTTTAAAGACAATAATAACAACATGCTACTAAAGGCCAAGGATTCGTTAACGAAACACCGAACGTTATTTGAGAAACATGCAAAATTAAAGGAGAGGTTGCTTGAAAACTTTGAGGAAGGCATTTTGCAACAGAATATACAACACAGCAAAGACATTATTTTAAATAACAGCGATAAAGAAACGATAAATGGATTTATCAATACATACAGAGATTTTATTGATAACTTGTTTGAAAATGAACAGTTTACAAACGTTAATATAGCGGAGTTGAAACAAGGTTTATACACATTAAATCAACTATTAGATTCACTAAATAAAATAATTCAGTTTTCTAGAACAGAGATAACTAAGCAGCAAGTAGAGGAAATTGGACTAATTGGTAACTACGTACAAAATAATATTAGACCAACATTTTCTTGGTTTGATTTCTCTAAAAGAGACGAAATTGCCAGTGCTATTACTGATGGAACTGATATTTATACAAAGTTTTTACTCGAAAAAAAAATCATTGAAGAATCATACTTACCAGAGTTCATAAATGAAGACATTGATGGCATGTTAAATCGATTTATTAACGATTATTCGTCCATAATGAGGATATTTAATAAGAACTTTAAGAAGGATAAAAGTCTTCTTAATTCGTATAAACGTTCAAAAGAAAAAGTGAATATTGACAAGGTCATTAAGGATCTTCGTTCGATTAAAAGGTTAAAGGAATTACAAAAAACTATTGATGAGCGTAGCAATGATTGGAAAGAAGCGCTAGGAGATGTTTTTCAACAGGAAAAAACTGACTGGGAATCCGTTCCTAAGGTATTAGGTAATTTCTATGCCTTAATAGGCAAGATAAAAAGTAGCCTTAATTATGAGGAGTATCAAAAGTTCTTATTAACTTATCAAATGGAAGATAAGCAAAACTTTTTAGCATTATGTCATGCGGTTAATGAACAAGTAAACAACATAGATCTAACTATTGCTGACTTGGTTAAAACAACTTTACCGAAGCTGGAAGTGGTAAAGGAAGAAACTGATAATCTCCTAGCCTTAATACCGAAAGTAGAAAAACTTTCGGAGTATATACAAAAAATCCTTCAAGAAAAGAGCTTGATTGCTGGTTTTTCAAAAGTGCCAGCTTTAACATACGATAGTATTAATAATTTATTTCAACATTTTTCTGATATTAAAAACATGGAGAAGGGAATCGAGGATAATTACCCCGTTTTTTGCTCACTTTATGGAAATCTTTATAAGGGTTTTGAAACAGAATGGAAAGTTGTCGAGGGCGCCATCAATTGGACAGTGGATGCCGACAATAACTTTAACGGTCGTTTTCCAGAAAAGTTCATTCAAATCATCAACAATCACGAAGACTTAAAAAAATTCACAACTATGTGTGATGAATTATCTGAAAATCGAAATCAACTAAAAGGTGAACTTGGCTTTTACTCTAAAGTATTTCCTTTTGACTTACCAAGGTATGAAAATAAAAAATTTCATGAAATCGAACTTACTAAACTAAGTACCATCCTTAAACTGATTGCAAATTCAACACATAAATTGCAACAGTGGACCACTTCCCAACGGGTTAAATCAGAAGCGTTAGAAATCGGATTGGGCGATTTTATAGAAAAGGTTCTTTTGGAACAAACAAAAGATTCATATGACAAAATTTTTATGAAACGGTTTTATAAAATCTGGTTAGATTTTGCTTATAACCAATTACCTGTTTTAAAGAGGTTTGACATTGAAACACATTCAAATTACCTTAATGAATTTAAGAATTTGGATGTTAGCATTATTGAAATGAATAGCAAAAGGCTTAATAAAAAGTTGATTGAGAATAAAGATTCGTATATAAGCAATAAACAGCATACAAGTAACGAGCTCGCAATATTATCAAGAAAAATACAAAAACAAAAAAGGCACAAACCGATAAGAAGGTTGTTTTCCGAAATTCCCAACTTGCTGTTATCTATTAAACCATGCATGATGATGAGCCCACTTTCGGTAAGTCAATTTATTGACCCAACAAGCTTGAAATTTGACTTAATCATTTTTGATGAGGCCTCCCAAATTAGACCAGAGGATGCAATAGGTTCATTGATTCGGGGAAATCAAGTAGTGATTGCAGGGGATGACAAACAGTTGCCTCCGACTTCATTTTTCTCTCAGCAAATTGAAATGGATGATGAATTTATTAATGAAGAGGAAGAAGAAGCATTCGAAAGTTTTGAAAGTATCCTTGATGAATCACTGCTAATCATGCCACAGATGTCTTTAAAATGGCATTATCGAAGCAAGCACGAATCATTAATCGCCTTTTCAAATAAAGAAATATATAAAAATGAGATGTATACCTTCCCAAGTTCCTCTAATGGACAAAATGATGGTATATCACATGTTTATGTTGAAAACGGCGTATACGATAGAGGAGCTTCCAAAAAGAACAGGGTTGAAGCAGCCAGAGTTGCGGAACTAGTTATTAATCATTTTAATAATACTCCTGAAAGATCTCTGGGAGTCATTGCATTCAGTGAGGCCCAACAAGAAGCTATTCGTGATATGTTAGATGAGATAAGGCTGAAAAATCCCGCTTATGAAGAGTTATTTAACGAAGATAGTCTTGAATCCTTTTTTATAAAGAATCTTGAAAATGTTCAGGGGGATGAGAGGGATACCATAATATTAAGTGTGGGTTATGGAAAAGACTCCAGTGGAATTTTATATTATAATTTCGGACCATTAAACAAAGATGGTGGAGAAAGGCGATTAAATGTAGCGATAACCCGTGCCAAGCATGAAATCATCGTTGTATCAAGTATCAGACATACTGACTTAGATGATAGTAAACTGAACAAAAAGGGTCCTAAATTATTAAAGAACTACCTATACTTTGCTCAAACTAAAGGCGAATTCACGAATAATAATGGGATAATGAATAATGGAGAAGTGGATTCACCATTCGAACAGGATGTTTATGACATGTTGGTAAAGGCTGGTCTTGAGGTAAGGAAACAAATAGGGTGTTCAGGTTACCGAATCGACTTAGCTGTAGTAGATCCACTTCAACCAGGTAAATACTTATTAGGTATAGAATGTGACGGGGCAACATATCACTCCTCAAAAACAGCACGTGATCGTGACAGACTAAGGCAAAGTATATTGGAATCATTAGGCTGGAATATTCATAGAATTTGGTCACAGGATTGGGTGAAAAGAAAGAAAGAAATAACTGAAGAAATTGTGAATATAGTCAAGGCACAACAAAATGACTATCACTTATCCATTTAAAAGTAATGGAACTTGAACAATCCTCACTGAGTTGTATTTGAAGCATGAATATGAAGGTAGTGAATTGAAGTATTAGGTAAAAAGCCACCTGTTAAAATTAAAGTTACTCAAGATAGTAAGCATGATTGTAGATTGGAAGTCAAAATCGAAACATTGAACAGGTTTATTAAGACCATGTCCTGGATATATTTGGATATGCTGAGGGGGAGCCATTCGATAATGGAGATCGCCTAGGAGAAGAAGTTTTTAAGTATATTCAAGATAAAGACCGAGTTGGAATTGATGGGATATGCGATGATGTCAAAGGAGAATGCTTTCTAGTACACATGCCTATGAAAGAGTACAAAAACGTAATGAGTAAATAAGATGTATGGGGTTGCCACTTGGTAGCCCTATCTTTGTGTTTAAGAAAGTACCGCTTTATTGGAATCTTGGCTGAGCGGATTTTCAGCGGCCTCAGAATTAGCAGGGGAGTTTCTAGAGCCCAATATTAACTTAATCTCTTTTTCAGGTAGTTCATATATTGAGTTGTTCCGAAATTGTTCAAGTTTGCTGTTACAGTTTATAGCGGGCAGTATGTTACAATTCAGTTACAGTGAAGGCTCAAGTATTAAGGCCATTGATCGAGGTGCTGAAATTGAAAACAGTTGCAGTGGTTGGCGGAGGCATCACAGGTTTATCTGCCATGTATTATTTGCATAAAGAAATAGTAGAGAAACAACTAGACGTAAAGCTTGTGCTTATCGAGCAAAGTGAAAAATTGGGTGGAAAAATCCATACGGTCCGTGAAGGCAAATTTACAATGGAAACAGGCGCTGACTCCATTGTAGCGCGCAAAAAAAATGTTGTTCCGCTTTTGGAGGAACTGGGCTTAACTGATGAAATGGTTTACAACGCAACAGGGACATCATATATTCACACAGAAAATCGCCTCCTGCAAATTCCGGAGGATTCTGTGTTTGGAATACCAATGAGCATTGAATCACTCTTTAGCAGCCCGCTGATCTCTTCAAAGGGAAAGCTGAATGCATTAAAGGACTTGATTTCTACAAATAAAGACTTTTCTAAGGATGATTCAATCGGATTATTTCTTGAACACTTTCTTGGCAAAGAATTAGTTGAAAATCAAATCTCTCCCGTTCTGTCCGGCATTTATTCAGGAAAATTAAATACTCTCACAATCGCTTCCACACTTCCATATTTACTTGACTATAAAAATCAGTATGGAAGCATTATCAGGGGGCTTTCACATAATAGAGATAAATTTAAAGGTTCAGGAAACCGGAAATTTATTTCTTTCAAGAATGGTTTATCTCAAATTATTGATTCTCTTGCAGAAAAAATTAAGGGAGCGGAAATTTTAACAGGCACTGCAGCTTCCTCTATTGAAAAAAGCAATGGGAAATATACCATCTCGTTTACTAATCATGATGATATTGAAGCCGACTATGTGGTGTTAAGCGTTCCAGAGACTGCGGCTAAACGGCTGCTGGACAATCATGATTTGGAGGAAGAGTTCAATAAGCTAAAAAGCAGCTCTATGATCAGTGTTTATCTCGGATTTGATATCCCTGACAGTGAATTGCCGAAAGATGGTACAGGATTTATTGTTTCTGAAAAAAGTGATCTTGCCTGCAATGCCTGCACATGGACAAGCAGGAAGTGGAAGCATACTTCAAAAAGCAAGCAGCTTTTAGTGCGGTTATTTTATAAAAGTTCCAACCCGGTATATTCCGGCTTAAAAGACTTAAGCAATGCCGAATTATCTGAAGCTGCCTTAAGGGATGTTGAGAAAAGTTTGGGTATCTCAGCAAAACCGATTTCCATCGAGGTTACTAAGTGGGAAAATTCAATGCCAAATTATCATATCTCCCATAACAAAACTGTGGAGGCTCTGGAAGAAAAAATGCTCCAGCACTATCCTGGCGTTTTTCTTGCTGGCTGTTCGTACTATGGAGTTGGAATACCCGACTGCATCGCCAATGGAGAGAAAATGGCCAATGCTATTCTTTCTTGCCTGAATGGCTAATTTGTCCATAAGCTGATTTAGTCATGGCATAACTATCCATTAAAAATAGGGGCTGACATTGCGATGAGTAAGTTTTGGATTTATCGCTCTCTTATTGTTTTAATGGTAATAGCATGTTCTGTATGCTAAAGCTATAGCCAGAAATACTGCAGGAATTGTTGTTTTAGTCATTGGTGGAGTTATTGGGATCGTTCTTATGGCTGCTAATGACAAATCAAACTGCAGGTAAATGAAATGGAGACATTCTAAATGGATGTCTCTTTTTTTACGTTATTTTTTATAGGTTTTACATTAAAGAGGCACCTTATTTTGAAACTACGAGCATGATGATATCTGAAAAGAGCATGGCGGGGATTTTTAAATTAAGGTAACTGACTGCGGCTGGATCAAAAATGAAAAACTGCCGCCTGACAGGAATCTTCTTTATTAATTAAGGCTGTTTTCGTAAACTTTGTTGCTATGAAACAAGGGGGTGATTTCCGCTCCAGGATGCTACGCTTTCCGCGGGCATGCGCTGAGCCTCCTCGACTTGCGTCTGCGGGGTCTCACCTGTCACGCAATCCCGCAGGAGTCTCCGCAGCAGCGAAGCATATGAAAACAGCCTTTATTAAACATTATTTTTTAATGTTGACAGCAGGAGTGTATTACAGGTATAGTACATTATATAAAGTGTATGAACCACTTAGTACATACACTCAGGCTGGCTGCTTCCTTCTATAACATAATAGGCAGCATATCTTTAAGATCTGAGGAAGATTGAAGCTAAAACAGCGGAACACTGTCCAGGGAAGTTTCACTTAATAGGAGTTGTTTTTCATGAATGTAACGTTTAACAATCGTGACCCGGTGTATTTGCAGGTAGTCCGTTACTTTAAGGAGCAAATTGCGATTGGGGCGCTTGAAGCCGGACAGGAGATCCCATCGAGAAGAGAGCTGGCTTCATTGCTCAAGATTAATCCAAACACGGCACAAAAAGCTTATAAAGAAATGGAGGAACAGGATTTGATCACGACAGAAAAAAATCATCCCAGCAAGATTACAGATGACATGAAAGTCTTAAGCGGCATCAGGGAAGAGCTCATTATAGAAGCGGTAGATATGTTCGTCCAGTCCATTAAGCCGATTAATGTGCCGGTTGCGGAGCTATTAAATCTTATTGAAAAAAAATACAACTCTGCCGAAAAGGGATGACAAGGAGGAATCTTAATGATTGAAGTGAAGAATGTCAGCAAGAAATATGGCCGGAAAAAGGTGCTTGAGGATATAAGTTTTACAGCAGAAAAAGGTGAAATCACCTGTCTGATCGGAATTAACGGAGTAGGAAAAACCACTACTTTAAAAGCGATCATGGGTTTGACTCCATACAAGGGAGAAATCACGATCGATCAAAAAAAATTAGATAAAAACAGTTATGAAAAAATCACATATGTACCCGATGCCATAACGATGCTGCCATCGATGTCCATTTTTCAGGCTTTGGATTTCATGAAGGATTATTACTGCAGCTGGAATGGGAAAAAGGCTGATGAACTTCTCGACTTTTTTAAACTTAAGAAGGAAATGAGGATTTCAGAGCTTTCCAAAGGAAATACCTCTAAATTAAACTTGCTGTTAGGCCTCGCACTTGATGTGGATTATATTTTGATGGATGAACCATTCTCTGGCATTGACATGTTCAGCAGAGAACATATCGCCGATGTTTTCGCAAGCTCGCTGATTGAGGATAAGGGTGTCATCATTACTACTCATGAAATTGGGGATATCGAGCACTTAATTGATAAAGCAGTGCTGATTGAATACGGTAAAGTTATTAAGGAATTCAAGCCTGAAGATTTGAGGTTTTCAGAGGGTAAATCAGTTGTAGATGTTATGAGAGAGGTGTATCAGCAGTGAAGAAATATGCAAAGTTAGTGAACTTTGAAGTCAATCGGTTCGGCAAAATGTACTTAGCTCTGCTTCTTATTACGGTTCTTTCACAATTTATCGGGGTATTTGTCCATTCTAACAGTTTTATGAGTAATGCTCATCAAGAAATGCAGCAGCAGTCACTGACTGAGGCACAATATCTTAGTAATTTTGGCCCTACATCCTTTCTGGATATCATGAATAGTTTTTGGTTCCTTGGACCAATTGCTCTTAGCGCAATAGGCCTTATCCTTTATATCTTTTTAATTTGGTATAGAGACTGGTTTGGCAAGAATACTTTTATTTACAGATTATTGATGCTTCCTACTTCACGGTTAAACATCTATTTCGCCAAGGCGACAGCTATCTTTTTAATGGTGTTAGGGCTTACGGCGCTTCAGCTATTGATACTTCCTCTCGAAAATGCACTTTTCCTGCAGCTTGTTCCTGAACATTTCAGAAGTGTTTTTCAAATCAGTACACTAATTGAGGGAAACCAGGTATTAAAAGTAATTATTCCGAGTAATTTTCCGCAGTTTGTTCTTTCATATGGCATTGGATTTATGTGTGTGTTTGCATTATTTACAGCTATTATGTTTGAAAGAAGCTACAGAATAAAGGGTGTATTTTTTGGGATTCTTTATTTTGCAGCCTCACTTGCTGTATTTCTTTCACCGCTTTTACTGATTGGTTTCACAGATTCCGTGTATCTTTACCCAATGGAACTGGCTGGACTGGAATTGATTTTGGGCGTTTTTGTAATCGGTGCATCCATTGCGATTGGCAAATTCCTCATTAATAGAAAAGTTACTGTGTAAGGAGAATAGACGATGAAAAAATATTGGAAAACAAGTTTAATAATTGCAGCTTTGGTTATTTGCATTCCCGTATATTATGTCCAGTCCGCACAATCGGCGGACAGGCTGCCTCAATATAAAATAAATCCTGAAGAAGGCGGTGCGGAATACATCAGGCCAGTTGTTCTGGAAGGAAGTTATTTGAATGGCAGCATAGCTGAACCTGTTGATATTACTGCCCATGGAACGGTATATACAGGTAAGTTGTCATTTTTCGAAAGCCTGAAGAAATCAGGAGCAAATAGTAAAAATATTAAAAACCTTCAATCAAAGTACTATAATTTTATGAGAGGAAAAAATCAGGAAAGCAATTTTTATGAAGACAGCAATAAACTTGTGTATGCTGATGTAACAGGCGGTTATTCTGGAGACAGCAATGATATTACTTTTAAGGTTTCCCAGCTGGAAAAAAACAACGAATCTGTCACATCCATAAAAATGCCCGTTCCAGACAGGAATAAGTATAACTATATATATGTATCAGAGGTACAAAGCATAGGGTCAAAAATCGACGTTGTGACAGTGAATTCAGTGGATTTGCGTGAGGGTGGCAGTGCTGAAGAAATACATTTGTACACCTTTGATATGGATAAAAGGAAGCTATTGGATGATAAGACCATTTTGGATACAAAAGGGGAGACGAAGAATATGATCGTTTCTCTTGAGAAGGCTCGCGAGGCAGATGAAATGGGTCCAGATAATTACCTTGTATTCAAAAAAGTTTCTACAGAACAAATTCCCCGTAAAGATGGAGGAACAGAGGATGGCAAAACGAAGATTGACTGGTTTGTTTTTAACTTAAAGGAAAACATTCAAGTGAAGACAAGGATTCCGAAAGAGCTTGCAAGTGATAATGAAAGATTTCCTGCATATCATGACGGATCTGTTTTGTACTTCTTTTTAGAAAAAGATCAAGTTCTTCATGTTTATCAATATGATGCTGCAAAGAGCCCGCAGCCCGCAGAAATAGCTATACCTCTTGGGGAGAAGGATGCAAGGGTCATTTCTATAGCAGTTGACAAGGATAAGGTATTTGCAGCGGCAATTAGCGGAGAGAATCTTGACGGAAAAGGCAAATATCTCATTGCTGCAGATTTAAAATCAGGCAAGCAAGTCTTTAAAGGAAGCATAATCGAAGGAAAAGATAATAAAATAGCAGGCGGGTATCTTCAGCTTGATGGAATAAGGATAGAGTAGATATGTTCATGTTTTTAATAGAATTTTAATTTGTTAATTGATTTTATAATAGATATAATTATTCCGCAGGCATGTTCCAAATTAATTTTGGGCAAAAGGCAAGATGTTTTGGAAATTCCCCCTGCAGTTAGGAATGATTAAATGAATTACGAGTTATTTAAAGATATTCACAATTTGTCTGGACATAGCAATGCCCTTGATCAATTTATGGTGTTTATCACGAATAATGCAATCTACATTTTTGCATTGGCACTTTTAGTTCTTTGGCTTTTTGGCGGCAGGTCCATGAAACGTGCAGTTCTTTTTGCCGGCGGCACTGGTGCAGTGGCATTGATTGCAAATGTGGTCATCTCTCATATCTATTATGAGCCGCGTCCATTTGTCACCCATCATGTTCACACGCTGATATCCCACGCAAAGGATGCATCATTTCCCAGCGACCATTCTACAGGTGCTTTTGCGATAGCCATTGCCATGTGGTTTCATTACAAAAAAGCGGGTATTCCGATGTTTATCTTAGCATTACTAACGGGATTCTCCCGGATTTGGGCTGGCCTTCATTATCCATTTGATGTACTGGGAAGCCTGATTGTGGCTTTGATTGTTGCTTTTGTAATCTTCAAGCTTTCAGGGCTTCTCGATCCATTAGTCAATGGTATCATATCAATTTACTATTCAATCTTCGGCAGAAAAAGCAAAACATCTTCCAGGACAAAACATCTATGAGTAATATAGGAACAGCAAAAAGAAGGAAACCAGCAGGGTTATCCTTCTTTTTGCTGTTATAAAGCTTAAGGAGACTAGTTGACTTTTAAGGCCTGATACACTGCAGTTACAACATTGCCATACTGGCTGATGCCATATGTGTCGCCAAGAAATTTATTGGGATCTTTTTGCGGATCCGCCACTGGAGAATGTTTTTTATTGGTTAAAAGGACAATCCCCAGATTTTTTTCACGGTCGATGACGGTAAGAGTACCGGTCCAGCCGGTATGACCCACTGCATTTTCGCTTGCATAGGGACTGAACATCCAATGCATGCTTGAGTTTCCATTTCTCCTCCAGCCCAGCCCGTAAGTAGGATTCATATCGGATGGTGCTAAAAATTGATCAATTGTTTGTTTATCAAATAACCGTACATTACCGTAACCGCCATCATTCAGCATCACCTGAAGCAAAACTGCAAGATCTCCTGTCGTTGAAAATAAGCCTGCATGCCCGGAGACCCCTCCCATTGAATAAAAGGCTTTTTCATCGTGTACTTCTCCTTGAAGGGTATATGTGCGGATGCCTGGAAAGTATATAGCCCCGTCCCTGGTATTTCCATTAAGTTCAGTCGCAGCAAAATCCCCTGGCTTAAACCCCTTTTGCAGCGGGTTAAAGAGTGTATGCTTCAATCCCAGCGGCTTATACAGCTTTTCCTCTGCATATTGGTCCAGCCTTTTGCCTGTGACTTTTTCAATGATAAAACCCAGCAGCATATAATCCAGATCACTGTATATATTTTTTGTTCCTGGCTGATAATCTAAGGGAGTTCTTGATATCATTTGAAGGACTTTGCTGCGGTCCGTTGTGTATAAATCCCCGGCAAGCTTGGGATTATAGTATTCGACACTCGGCGGGAAGCCAGCCGTATGGTGAAGGATATCAATTAACCGAAGTGTATCTTTTCCTTTGATTTTATCTTCAGCACTATCCCTGAATTGAGGGATATAGTGTGAGACAGTCTGATTCAGGTCTATTTTGCCCTGGCTTACCAGGTGCTGAAGGGCAAAGTTTACTGAATACATTTTGGTATTTGATGCAAGATCGAACATAGTGGTCGTTTTCATTTTCTTGGGGTGCTTCAGCAGTGTACCCCGATCGTATTTTTTTGCATAGCCATAAGCCGTGTTTTTTACGATTTTGCCATCCTTGATAACAAGCAGGACAGCTCCAGGGAAACCATTATCGATTTCATTTTCAATCAAAGAATCGACTTCCTTTAACTTAGAGGATGAAAATCCAGCATCTTCCGGTTTATGTGCCTTTTTAAGTACCGGATACATCAGGTTATGCGGATTGTGCCTGCTGGCGTTCTCACTTTTCTTGTTAACCAGTTTTGTTTCCTTTGCGGAATCGGTCTTGGCAGATGCCTGGATTGAGCCTGTCAGCATCACGGATAGGGAGAGTGCGGCAATAATAAGCTGTTTACAGGGTGTTTTCATGTTCTCCTCCTTTATTTTAAATATTATGAATTCAACTCTATCATAGAATGTCCAGTTCCTTTGTGTAAAGATGGAACATCATTATTTCAGTAAATTGATACTTTTGTCCTCCATAGTCAAGTGTTTTACTTAATGGAAGAGGCTGAATGGCATTCATGCATTTTAAACCTGGAAAAACAAAAAATCTAATCCAGGTTATGTTTGAGTGGATAATTCTTTCCTTAAGGAAACATATTTAAGTTCTTTCAAAATAATTTATCTTTTCCTAAAATAAACACTGCAGTCAATTCTGTTTCTCTGGACTCACCTAAACTTCTTATATTACTATGGAAAAGCAGTTAATTATTATTGGAGTTGATCGATTTTGGATGTAAGAGAATCCTTGGCCCATAAGGTGGCATGGATAAGTCTTGTAAGCAATATTATCCTGATGCTTGGAAAGATTTTAATCGGCTGGTATGGAAACAGTGATTCCGTTTTTGCAGACGGTATTCATTCTGCTGCTGACGTCTTTGCATCAGTTATTGTCCTCATTGTCATAAAAATTGCGAGTAAACCTGCTGATGCAGAACACCCATACGGCCATGGAAAGGCAGAGGTAATCGTTTCTTCTATTGTGGGTATGATTCTTTTAGTGGTTGCATTATACATTGCATATGAAGCCCTGACAGGATTTCTTCATCCGGTATCAGCGCCAAGCATTCTTGCATTATGGGTAGCGTTAATCTCATATGTTTCTAAATTATTCTTATACCGATACTCCTTTAAAGCAGCTGATGAGCATAACAGCAAAGCAATAGAAGCGATTGCACTGGATCATAAAGCTGACATTGTTGCATCGCTGGCCGCTGCGATAGGTGTAATTTTATCAATAATTGGCGGAGCTTACGGCTGGGACTTCCTGCTTTATGGAGATAAGCTGGCAAGTATATTTGTTGCCTATCTTATTTTCCGCATTTCAAAGGAAATGATTACAGAATCGTATGATATTCTTCTAGAAAGAAGTATTGACGGGGAAACATTGAAGGGCATAGAGTCCATTATACTTACGTTTAAGGATGTAAAGCGCATTGACAAAATCCGTGCGCGCGAACAGGGACATTATATTTTAGTGGACGCAAGGATTTCTTTATTCCACGATAAAACCATTAAAGAAGGCCATGATATAACAAAGGCAATAAGAGATGAAATTATGAAGCAGTATAGTGTGATTAAAGAAGTATTAATTCATGTCAATCCCTACTATCCTGAGGATTCCCTGCAGGATGATGAAAAGAATAAAAATAATAATCAATTATAAGCAAGTTATACATAAGAAAAAGACCTTCACTTTTGCCTGAAGGTCTTTCTCTTTTTTCGGCTATTTTCGTAAACTTTGCTGCTATGGAACAAGGTGGCTGATTACCGCTTCAGGATGCTCGCTTTCCACGCAAGCGGTGAGCCTCCCCGGCTGCGCCTGCTTAGATCTTACCTATTCCGCTAATCTAAGCAGGAGTCTTGCACCTTACGCTCCAATCAACCTGACTTAATACTGGGACGCTTCACAGAACATAAAAAAACAACAATTTTTAAGAAAAGAGCTTTTTTTGACGTTTAATGCATTAATAAAGCGCAGCAAGCCTATTTTTTATTGAATAGATACAGGGACACCAAAAGAAGCAGGATGGCTGTAATCCTTTTAGCATCAAGAGAAATCTGATTTCCTCCGAGGAGCCCCAGATGATCGATGACGGCCCCGGTGATGATTTGCCCTGCAATAACCGCGACCAGTGTTTGTGCAACACCTATGCTTGGAACGGTGAAGACCATCACACTTACATAGAATGCCCCAAGAAGTCCGCCGATTAATTGCCATTTCGGAACGGCAGAAACTGCGGAGACGTGCCCTTTGCCAAAGAATATCAAAACAAAAAACAAGGCGAGTGCCCCAATGGCGAATGATATGAAGGAGGCCTCGATTGCTCCAGTTTTCTTGCCTAAGCCCCCGTTAATTTGCGACTGGAAGGCAATGGCGATTCCGCCTGCTAAAGCAAGCAGCGGAAATATAATTTTCATGTCTTAAAACTCCTTTGCGAAAAATTTGGAAACTCAGTGTACTGCCTCCTGATAAATCGGAGAGTATGTATGGAGAAATTATACTCCAACACGATTAAAAAAGGGAATTTCCAACTCATGAAAAAATACACTATTGCAGGATCTTCACTTTTTGAATGGCTCTTTTCTTAAAGATTGTTATTTTTTAATTGTTCTGTGAAGCGAACCTGTTGTTAAACCGGGTTGATTGGAGTGTAAGGTGCGAGACTCCTGTGGGATTAGCGGGAAGGTGAGACCCCGCAAGCGCAGCGAGGAGGCTCACCGCCCGCCCCACGGAAAGCGAGCATCCTGGAGCGGAAATCAACCCCTTGTTCAGGTGGCAACAAAGTTTACGAAAACAGCCTTTCTTAAAGATTGATGCTAAATAATGAGTTCTGCAAGGTGAACCAATTGTTGTACTAGGCTGCTTGGAACTTATGATGCGAGACTGTGCAAGAACAGCAGAAATCAGCCGCTTTGTACCAGATAGCGTTTGGGAAAACATATTGAATGATGGCTAAAGTTTCGCATTACGGAAAAGATAAGCCAAAACGTATAGGAGGTGCTGAGATGAAAGAGCCCAATAATGGAAATAGGGAAGAAGAAGAGGATTTAATTCAGCTTGCTGAAATGATTAATGCGGGTGGAGACAGCGGTGAAATAGATGAAATTGCAAGCCGCAAGAAACATTTAACCTGCAATGAGGAACTATTCAATAAAGAGCTTCGTGCGATTGCTGATGATGCAGAAGATTGAGATGGCGGAGCATGAAGAAAAGCTGGCAGCAGAAGGAGCCGGCTTTTCTTCTGGATATAAAAGACCTGAAAAAAATGATGGAGCTGCAGTCTCTATGATTTTTTTGAGCTCTTTACATTCTGCTTCCCCAATCGTTTAACATAATCCTGACATATTGTTCTGATATCCTATATAAAAAGGAATTTTTTAATAATGAGTAAGCCAGGCTGTATTGGCACTGGCTGTGTAGTTTAATATTATTGTATGTGAGGTGAAAATCAAAATGAAGAAAGTATTGATTATAGAAGATGAACAAGCCATTTCTATGGTGCTGAAGGCTTATCTGCAAAGAGACGGCTTCGAAGTTTTTCAGCATTACGAAGGAAATGGAGCCATAGATGTTTTTGAAGAAGAAAAACCTGATCTTGTTCTTCTGGATGTGATGCTTCCAGGGAAGGATGGATGGCAAATATTGAAGGAAATACGGCAAAAGAATGCATGCCCAGTAATCATGCTTACGGCGCTCGGAGATGTGGACTATCGATTAAGCGGCTTTAAGTCAGGTGCTGATGATTATATTTCCAAACCATTCATAGCTGAAGAAGTCGTTGCAAGAGTTCAAGCGGTTTTAAGAAGATCAGCAAGCAGCAGCACAAACACCGCTAATAGTAGGCAATATGGCAATTTGCGTGCTGACTTCAGTTCATACACGATTCAGTTGAATGGCGAAGAAATCAGTTTAACTCCAAGAGATCTTTCGTTATTCTTATTTTTGGCAAAAAATCCTAATCAGATATTTACCAGAGATCAGCTGATTGATCAGGTATGGGGCATGGATTATGACGGAAGTGACCGCGCTGTTGACCTGGCGATTAAAAGAATAAGAAAGGCATTGGAAAAATGGCCGGCAGCTGAAGGAGAAATAAAAACTTTACGGGGGATGGGGTATCAATTAAGTGTCAGCGAAAACTAAAAAAAGAACAACTCTTGTAAGATATTGGACAACTAGATACCTGATTACATTGGTTACAGGCCTAATGGTGCTGTCAATTTTTTCTGCATGGTGGATGGAGCACACAGCTTTGCAGTACAGACTAAGTTTACTGAAATATCTCGCCGATGAAACATCTGACAGGGTTATCAAGGAAAATGGGAAAATGGTGGTGGGGCCGGTCCTTTCTGGTGTTGTAGAAGAAAGGGAGAAAATCCTTCATCTTAATAAACCGCCTATTATCTATATCACAGATACTCAAGGCGAGATTATTTATACAATGCCGCAGCTTTATATAGCTAAAGGGGATGACCATCTCCCAAAAGTAATTATAAACAGTAAGGAACCCATACAAAAGGTGAAAATCAGGAATGAAAATCAGGTTTATGTTGTCAAATCGGCCATAGACCGCAACGGCAAAAAATATGGCTGGGTTGTGATTGCACAGGAAGAGAGTACATTAAAGGAACTGAACCAGGATCATGGGCTGCTTGCAGTTATGATGGGAGGACTTCTTATTTTGGGCTGGGGAGTGATTTACGTTCTCTCCAGAAGGATTTCCAAACCAATTCAAAAGGTGGCAAACGCGGCTGTACAGATCCGCCAGGGCAATTATGATATTCAATTAAAGGAAGAAGAACCAAAAGAAGAAGAAATACATGAATTGATAGAATCGTTTAAGGAAATGACCAACAGGCTAAAGCAAAATGATAAGCTGCGTGCCGAGCTGTTTGCAGGAGTGACTCATGACCTAAAAACCCCGGTTACGTCAATTAGCGGACTGATTCAGGCAGTAAAGGATGAAGTAGTAACAGGGGAGGAAAGTAAGGAGTTTCTCACAATATCGCTGAAGGAAACACAAAGGCTGCAAACGATGATCGAAGATTTACTGGATTATAATGCCATGGCTGCTGGTTCATTCAAGATTCGCTTTGAAAAGGAAAATTTGAACAAATTTCTTCAGGAAATAGCTTATCAATGGAAAATGACCCAAGATGATCAGGATTTTGAACTGTCTGTGAATCTGCCAGAAGAGATAGTCACCGCAATGGTGGATCGGCTGAGACTTCAGGAAATCATCATAAATTTACTGAATAATGCCAGGCAGGCGCTGATGCAGGATGGAAAAATCGAAATCAGCTTATACAGTGTAAGCAAACACCGTGTATGCATTGATATCCGTGATAACGGGCGCGGCATTCCGGACGCGGAACAGGATTTTGTATTCGAACCTTTTTATAGAGGGGAGAAGAAAAAGCTTAGGGTACGCGGACTTGGTCTTGGCCTGCCATTCAGCAAGATGCTCGCTAAAGCCCAAAAAGGAGATCTGAGCCTTAAGGGCAGCAGCAGCGAGGGTACCATATTCACTATCTCGTTATTAAAATCAAAATAAAGAAATCGGGCTGCCCATTTTGATGGACAGCCCGTCTCGCTGTTTAAAGAGGATTTTCCTGTTGTCTCTGATCAAGCGGTAATCAAATATTTTCTTTAAGTGAGAACCGCGATTCAGATCGTGAAAAGCTGAACATGATAGTTATGAGTTAAGCATTAATAAGGCTGATAGCCCTCCATAATTGAACATGTCTTACCTGGCGCGGCAGGAATCGTCCCATTTCCTCTTCATTATAGCCAGTGTGCAGATTTTTTTCGTCAAAAATAATCGGACGGCGCAGCAAGTCAGGATTTTTTTGAATGATGCTGCAAAGCTCGTTTAATGGTGTATTATTAATGTCGATTTTCATGTTCTTGAATTTTTTTGAGCGGGTAGAGATAATTTCATCAGTACCGCCTTCTGTTTTTCTTAGAATTTCTTTAATTTCGTTAACTGATAGAGGCTGTGCATATAAGTTTCTTTCTTTATAAGGAATATTGTTCTTTTGCAGCCAGGATTTGGCCTTTCTGCATGCAAGACTGCTTGGTGTAGTATAAATGTTTACCATTAAGATCGACTCCCTTATCATTTTTTCGCTATATCGCAGTAAATAATTATTTGTATATTCATCTGATACTAGTTACTTTACAGAATGATTGTGTCAGCAATATGTCAAGGAAAAGACATTTTAAAAAAAGGCAGAAAATAAAAGACTGTTTTCGTAAATTTTGTTGCTATGAAATAAGGTGGTTGATTTCCGCTTCAGGGAGCCCGCTTTCCTCGGGGCAGGCGGTGAGCCTGCTTGGGTCTCACCTGTTCTCATCATCTAAGCAGGAGTCTCGCATTTTACGCTCCAATCAGCCTGGCTTGACAATGGGAACGTCTCATATAAAAAATAAAAAAACAACAACCTTTAAGAAAGAGCCAAATAAAAAGAGCCGGGATTTGGAGTATAATGTTGAATGTGAAGTCTTATTTAGAAGATTTTTGTTGTTGAAATACATTGCTGATTTAGCACGTGGTTTGCCGGAGTGGATCCGCGTGACTCCGGGCGTATTATGTTTAAGGCAGGCCGCCGGGATGTTTGCTTCCCGAGAGGAAATCAGCAAACAAGTTATCAGAGTCCTGTAAAAATAGTAAATTAAATGCAAGGAGAATAAAAAATGGATAATCATTTAATGATAGAAAGTAATGGCTGCAGCAGTTATGACAGCTGATTTCTGGCTTCCTGTAAAGATTTCTATACAAGTTGCTGCCATTTCTGGGCTTGCTGTATTTTGTATTGGAACGCTGGCAGCAAGGTTCATGGCGAATAAGAAGTTCAGAGGGAGCGTTCTCCTGGAAACTCTTTTCTTGCTTCCTTTAGTATTACCGCCTTCGGTAGTCGGGTTCTTGCTTATCATTGTTTTCGGGAGAAACAGTCCAGCTGGCCAGGGAATTGAATGGCTATTTCACCAGCCGATTATCTTTACATGGGCTGCAGCTGTGATTGCCTCCATTGTTGTAGCTTTTCCGCTGATGTATCAATCAGCTAAAACTGGATTTGCAGGTATCGATTCTGATATCGAAAATGCTGCAAGAGTGGATGGCGCAAATGAGTATAAGGTTTTTATATTCATATCAATGCCGCTGGCCATAAAATCCATCATTTCAGGGGGGATCTTAAGTTTTGCGAGGGCCCTTGGGGAATTTGGCGCGACTTTGATGTTTGCAGGTAACATTCCTGGCAGGACACAGACAATGCCGACTGCTATTTATATGGCGATTGATTCAGGAAATATGGAAATGGCATGGATGTGGGTAGGAATAATGATCGTGATATCTTTTATCATGCTGCTGGCGGTGCATATTATCAAAGATTAAATTATCTGATGCCATGAAAAATCGCAGGTTTATATAAGTGAGCCGCTGGCAAATAATGCGCAGTCAATGGGCGGATTTGAAGTACTGTATGGTATAATCAACAGACAAATGAACTGAATAATGAAATGAGGAAAACTGTGTGCTGACATTTGAAGAAAAACTGAGTATTATCGAATCCTTTCCTGAACTGGAAAGAAAGGATGTCTCTCTTGGAAGAGTGAACTTCCATTATGAAGAAAGCGTGCATGAAAAGAAAATAGTCGTGCAGCATCTACACCCAAATGGAAATGGATTTGTCTACGGCGGGCATTTGCCAAAAACAGCAATAGATCGGAAGGGTTATGTGAATATCCGTGATTATTCAGAATCGGAATTAAGGGACATCATAAAAAAGAGCATAGGCTATCTTTCCGAGCTTCATGAAGAGAAAGAAGAAGAAGAGGATACGTACAACGATTTAGAAGGAGTCTGGACGAAACGGGGACAAGAAGAACTATCTCTGGTAAAAGAAGATTTACTGTGGAATATTTATTCCGGAAGCAATCTTGAAGATTGCTTTGAGTCTCCTATTGAAGCTGAAAGGTACTTGAAAGAGGAAGGCTTCAGCAAGAAAGATTAAAGGCGAAAGAAGCAGAAAATAAGCGAAATTTGTCGTTAATAAATTTTCTGATTTTCTTGTTTTTTTAAGAAAAATCATGTTATACTATAGTCAATTATTTTTGTTCGGATTAAAGATTGATAGAAGGAAAGTACATGTTACATGGTTTCCTCTTGAGACGTTATCCTAGATCAAGAATAGTAATATAAGGATTTTTTTCCAAACAGGAGGAAATACACATGGTACAAGGTAAAGTAAAATGGTTTAATGCAGAAAAAGGTTTCGGTTTCATCGAAGTAGAAGGACAAGACGACGTATTCGTACACTTCTCTGCTATTCAAGGCGAAGGCTTCAAAACTCTTGAAGAAGGCCAAGAAGTTTCTTTCGAAATCGAGCAAGGCGCTCGCGGACCACAAGCTGCTAACGTTCAAAAATAATTGAACTTTAAAAGACTCCCATTTATCTGGGAGTCTTTTTTTGCAAAATCATCTAGGATTTTAGTGTTTTTATAGTTCATCAAAGCCATTATCAACAGAATTAATCTTCGTATATTGTCTTGATTTTTGCTCGAAAAAGTCTGACCTGCCTTTATTCGCATCCTCATAAGCTGCAATCCATTTCATCGGGTTGTGCCGATAGCCCTCAAAGGGCTTGCCGAACCCCAGCTGGCTGCAGCGGACGTTAGCGTAAAATTTAATATATGCCTCCAGGTCCTTCATCGAGATGCCATCTATTTTATCTCCAATGATATGCTTTCCCCATTCGATCTCAAGGCTGGCGGCTTTAATAAAGGTGCTCTTTACAAACTGTTCAAATTCAGCTGTTCTGCATTCGGGATATTCCCTTAGGATTTCCTGGAATATCTTCACGAATAAATCCACATGAAGCTGCTCATCCCGGTTAATATAATTAATCATCGTCGATGTTGCGACCATTTTTTGGTTTCTTGCGAGATTATAAAAAAATGCAAAGCCTGAGTAAAAGAACAAGCCTTCCAAAATAACATCAAAGACAATGGATTTAAGCAAGCTTTCAACACTGGGCTGCTCTGCAAATTCCTTATAGCCATTCATGACAAACTCGTTCCTTGAGACAAGGACGGGTTCACTTCTCCAAAATTCGAAAACTTCTTCCTGCTTCTTTGCTGTAACCAGACTGGATAAGACATACGAATAAGAATGATTGTGAATGACCTCCTGCTGAGCAAGCATAATCATCAAGGCATTCAGGCTTGAGTCTGTAAGATAATCTGCTACACGGCCAGCGTAATCAGTCTGAATGCTGTCCAGCAGTGCCAGAAGTCCGATTATCTTAAGAAAAGCATCTTGCTCAATCTCTGTTAACTGGCTGAACTGCTTGATATCCTGTGACATGTTAATTTCAAAAGGCGTCCAAAAATTCCCGAGCATTCTTTTATATTTTGGATACGCCCAGTTAAAGGCGGTATCATCCCAGTTTAGGATATTGGAACTGCGGCCGTTTATAATGGAGGTTGACTTGTTCGGGGCACCATCATCCATAAGAGCACGTTTATTTACTTTGATTTTCATGATTTACACCTCTTCTTTTTTTATGTATATCCTGAAGCTTAACTGGAGCAAGAATCGCATTCTTCCAGATCACTTGATGTAGAGCGGATATAATAGGTTGTTTTAAGGCCTGATTTCCAGGCTTCCATATGATAGTTCAGCAGTTCTTTTGCTTTAATGGTGTTTTTAACATAAATATTGAAGGATATAGATTGATCAATATGGCGCTGCCTTGCTGCATTTTGCTTAATGCTCCAAAGCTGGTCAATATGGAATGATGATTTATAGTACCACGATGTTTCGCTGTTCAGGTCTGGAACTGTAACCGGAATTTTATAATCCTTTTTCTCTTCGGAAAATACCTTCAGGAAAATAGGATCAATGCTTGCTGTGCTGCCGGCTATAATAGAAGTGGTTGCATTTGGGGCGACAGCCATTAAGTAGGCGTTTCGGATGCCGTTTTTCATGACGTCCTGCTGCAAACCGGGCCAGTCCAGATCAGAATCACGGTTTAAATAATCCCTTTTAGCGAAATATTCGCCAGTTTCCCAGTCGGAATGGCTGTAAACCGGGTATACTCCTTTTTCAGCAGCAACCTCCATGCTCGCTTTGATGGTTAAGAATGCGATTTTTTCATAAAGCGCATCAGCATATTGAACAGCCTCCATGCTTTCCCATCTTATTTTCTTCAGGGCAAGCAAATGGTGCCAGCCAAATGTTCCAAGGCCGATGGCCCGATATTTTTTATTAGTCAATTGTGCCTGGGGAACAGGAATGGTATTTAAATCTATTACATTATCAAGCATACGAACCTGAATCGAAATCAGCCTTTCCAGCACATTGCCTGTTACTGCCTTTGCCAGATTAATGGATGATAGATTGCAGACCACAAAGTCTCCAGCCGTTTTGATTGTAATGATTTTCCCATCTTCTGTGTACTGCTCATGAATGCTGGTGGAACTCTGATTTTGGGCAATCTCCGAGCAAAGATTGCTGCAGTAAATCATGCCGGCGTGTGAGTTTGCATTTTTCCTGTTAACTTCGTCCCGGTAAAATAAGAAAGGAGTTCCAGTTTCAAGCTGGCTTTTCATGATGCTTTTCATGATTTCTATTGCCGGTATTTCCACTTTTGAGAGTTCAGGGTTCTCTATACAGAGCCTGTATTTTTCCCGGAAGGTTCCAGAGCCCCGCTGTTCATCATAGAAATCCTCGAGGGAAAATCCCATTACCGTACGGACCTCATGCGGATCAAAAAGGAACCATGAGGAACGGGACTCAACTTGTTCCATGAATAAATCCGGCAGACAGATCCCGGTGAATAAATCATGCGTTCTGTACCGTTCATCTCCATTGTTAAGCTTAGAATCCAGAAAGGGGAAAATATCCTTATGCCAGACATCAAGGTATACAGCAATGGCACCTTTCCTCTGGCCGAGCTGATCTACGCTTACTGCAGTGTTATTAAGCTGCTTCATCCATGGAATAACACCTGATGATACTCCTTTAAACCCTTTAATATCGCTGCCTCTGCTCCTGATTTTACCGAGATAAACACCAATGCCGCCGCCGGATTTAGATACATTGGCAATATCGGTGTTGCTGTCATAAATGCTTTGAAGGCTATCCTCAACAGTATCTATGAAGCAGCTTGAAAGCTGTCCATAATTTTTTCCGGCATTTGCAAGAGTAGGAGTAGCGGCGGTCATAAATAGATTGCTTAGTGCCCAGTAAGCTTCCTTCACGTATTCAATTCTTTTTTCTTTTGATTCATTTGCCATAATTGTCATAGCGATAATTAAGAAGCGCTCCTGTGGCAGCTCCTGAATTTTACCGTCAAAGTCTTTTGCTAAGTATCTGTCAGACAATGTTCTAAGTCCTATGTAGGTGAACAGCTTATCCCTGTCTGGATCCAGCAGCTTTCCAATCTCTGTAATTTCTTCTTTTGAATATGAATCGATAAGCAGAGGGTGGAAAATCCCCAGACTGCAGAGATGGCTGATGAGGCTATACAGAGAACCATAAGGTGCATCCGGACTATAGCTTCTGTTTGCAGCAGCCTCACTGCGCAGGAAGTTCAGGTACACTCTTGCACATACAAAAGTCCAGTCAGGTTCGATTTCTGAAATTAAGGAAAGTCCTTCTAAAATGATGACATTAGCGATTTGTTCTTTTGAAATCCCGGTTCGGCCAAAGAGGATTTCCGTTACCCTTTCTTTGAAGTCCTCAGTTTTCAGGAATGGAAAATCACGAAGAATTTCATCGAGGGAAGCGACTGCCTCCTTTTTCAATTCGTATTCCTCTTGCATGGATAAACCTTCAGCAGATAGTGCTTCTTTCATCTTGTTTTCCTCCTTTTGGATATAAAAAAATCCGCTCATGAATTGAGCGGATCAAACGATGTGATAAAAGAGAAAATGAAGACGGTGCTTTTAACCCATCGTTTCATCACCTCAATCCCCGAAGAATAAGAAACTTGGCAGGCAATAGGCAGGTCTCCTGGCTTATGTTCATCCTACTCTGAGTCCTTCCCGTATAAAGACATACAGTGGAAATCTCATTTCGTCACATTTACAGTTGCGGGGACAGCTCCGGGTTTACACCGGATTCCCTTTTCAGCCATTTCTGGCACCTATGCTTGCGGTTCTATATATAGTTTTATGTATATGTTCATGTTCCATATCTAGTATATTGACTGATATAATCGTACGCTAACTTTATGAAAATATCAACTAAGAAAATGATAAGAGGTCATTTTAATTTTGGCTCTTTTCTTAAAGATTGTTGTTTTTCATTTAATATGTTTGGTGTGGCAATTCCATTGTTATAGCTGGTTGATTGGAGCGAAGCATCCTGGAGCGGAAATCAACCCCTTGTTTCATAGCAACAAAGTTTACGAAAACAGCCTATAAAATAAACACAGCAAAGAGGATG
>NZ_MLYQ01000050.1:0-22069 GCF_001866725.1 Bacillus sp. MUM 13 | reverse complement strand
AGTCAAGGCGGCAAGATCTCTCCTCTGTCCTTTGACAGCAAGGCCTATAAAAACAGTGACGTGTATAAGCTGATGGATGATGTGAAAAAAGCGAACAGCGATTATCTGACATTTAAAAAGGACCAGGCTAAAGCAAGGAAACAGGCAAAAGAGCTCAAGGAACAGGAGAATCGCCCATGGTATGAAAAAGCCTGGGACACAGCGAAGACCTTTACCGGTGAAATCACCGGATATTACGATTTTATCAGGGCAACAGAAGGTGTCGATCCTGTTACACATGAGAAGCTTAGCGCGGCGCAGCGTGCTGCGGCCGCGGCCATGGCAGCAGCAGGATTCATCCCTGTAGTAGGCTGGGCAGGCCGTGCAGCAAAGGGCGGAGTGGCCATCTACAGAACGGCCAAAGTCCTAAACGCCGCCGATCATGCCCTTGATGCCTATAAAACCACCAAAGGCTTCGCCGCTCTCCAGAAAACTGAAAAAGGCCTTTATGCACTCGCCGCAGCCAATGGCATGGGAGAGGGCATCACAGGCAGAGACTTCTTAGGAAACAAGCTGACAGAAGAACAAAAGCAGCAAAGCCTGATGCAGGCATTCAGCATACTCGGACTTGGGGCAGCCAGCAAATTCATCGGCGGAAAGCCAGCAAACATCCCATTTAACACCTACAGCAAACAATACGCCCAAGCCACAGCAATAAATGCCCAAAACACCATCCGGGAAATCGGCAAACAAATCGGCAAAATCGATGTCCCAGTGGGCGCAAAAGTACTGAAAATGGCAGGAAACGGTCCTATTCAGCCTAAAGTCTTAGCTGTTGAAACCAAAACCCTTAGTGAAGTGAAACAGGGTCTTGGGGAGAAGATGGCGAAGAAGAAGGTAAACAGGGAGTTAAGTGGTGGAAGTGAGGTTGCGGAAGAAACAAGCAAAGAAGTTAGTGAAGTATACACTGTAAAGGCAGAGGAAGTTATAGCCGAGAGGGTTAAAGATTTTGATTTAAGAAAACATCCAGTTTCATATAAGCAACTTAGTGCTATAAAGATGAAAGAATTAAAATTAAAAATAGAAAATAGAACTATTACAAAAGAGGAATATCAATCTTATAATTGGAATAAAAAATTTGCTAGAAGAAGGGATAAGGGTGTAGTAGAATTCTGGAAACAGGAAAGAATAAGAATTCTAAATGGAGAAACACCGACTAGGAATTGGTCTAATGAACAAATAGAGGATATTTTAAATAAAAAGAGAGCTAAATTTAATGGACAAACGTTACAAGGGCATCACACGTATAGTGCTGCAAAATACCCTCATTTAGCAGATAAAGGAGAAGTTATATATCCTGTAACATATATAGAACATTTTTATGGATGGCATGGAAGGAATTATAAAAATAGTTTGCCTGGAAAACCGATTAAAGAAATAATAGAATTTTAATTATTACGGAAGGAATGATAGATATGGACACAATTAATTTAGTAGTTCTTAATGATTCGAATCCTAATAAATATATTCCCTTTTTAAGAAAAAAAACATCTAAATCTATGAGTGACATAAAACAAAATATCAGTATGGGGAACTCTGTGATTGAATGTGATTATTATGATGAAGAAGAATTAAAATTTTTAGTGACGTCTGCTGAGGAATTGCTTCTAATGGGAGCAAATATCAAAATTTATGAAGATGAAGAAGAGATTACACTTGAAATGGTAAAAAATTTAATTGGGACGATAGAAGGAGTTGCTAAAGATAGGGAAAAAATGGATAATTTAATGTTTGATGATGATAATGAGTAAAAGGAAGAGAGATTAATATAGCATTAACACTATGAATAGAAAACAAAGTATATGTGAAGTGGATAGAAAAAATATATGGTATTTGAAAGTATAGTATTCTATGACGGTTATACCATCATAGAGTACTGTTTGCAATTATAGATTTGAAAATGAAGTACGAGCTTAGGCAAAATGACATTTTATCGGACGATCAATATTAACGTAGGGATTGTATACTAAACAAACGATCTCGTACAAACTAGTAAATTTTAACGTAGTAGTTTTGCTACGACATATAAAATGTCATACTGTTACTACAAAACTTATAAATTTATACTACTTAAAAATAGATGAACTTAAAGCACTTGATTGTCAATTAAAGGCAACAAGTGCTTTTTTGCTTTTATCTTAGAAAATTGCTATTTATTTTAAATAATTTGGTAAGGACACCCGGGGGCGAAGAGCCGCAAAGGGCGGAAGGACCATCTACAAAACGGCCAAAGCACTCACTGCCTCCGATCATGCCTGGGTGCCTATAAAACCACCAAAGACTTTACCGCTCTCCAGAAAACTAAAAAAGGCATGGGAGAGGGCATCACAGGAAGAGACTTCTTAGGAAACAAGCTGACAGAAGAACAAAAGCAGCAAAGCCTGATTCAGGCATTCAGCATGCTCGGACTTGGGGCAGCAAGCAAATTCATCGGCGGAAAGCCCGCAAACATCCCATTCAACACCTACAGCAAACAATACGCCCAAGCCACAGCAAAAAATGCCCAAAACACAATCAGGGAAATCGGCAAACAAATCGGAAAAGTCGATGTCCCAGTTGACGCAAAAGTACTGAAAATGGCAGGGAACGGTCCTATTCAGCCTAAAGTATAGCCGTTGAAACGAAAACCCTCAGTGAAGTGAAGCAAGGTCTTGGGGAGAAGCTTGCGAAGAAGAAGGAACAGAAGCAGGTTAATAAGGAGTTGAGTGGTGGTAGGGAGGGTATAGATAATGCTAATAGACTTATTCCAGGTACTCCTGGAAACCCTACCTCAGGAGACCCAACTAAATTAGGTAAAAACTTACTAGAGTCAATGGGGTTACCTCGCTCTACAAGTTGGAAAGGTTATCAAGCACAACATATAATTCCTTCTCAATTAAATAAACATCCAGTTATAAAAAAAATTGGAATGGAAATGAATGACTCTACAAACGGTATATTTTTACCTATACCTTCTGACGATGTTAGTAGTCTATCTAGACATCGAGGCTTTCATAGCGTTTATAACAATGTTGTAAGAAAACAGCTTGATAAAATGGATGTTAATCAAGATATAGCAGTGTTAGAAAAACAAGTATATGAACTACAACAAAAGCTAAATAAGGGAGTGGAAAATGGATTACCGTTATATAAGACTAAAATAAATAATATCGAGGAATTTTACAAAAGTGGTAAAAATAAAAACCTGCCTGTTTGGAACAGAGGCGGTGGAGCAACCGAGGAGTTATGGGAAAGGTGGTTATCTAAATGAAATTTGGTGAAAACACTCAATTAGTAGAAGAAGTAATGGATTTTATTCGTAATAATAAGTTGTTTAATAAGAATAACTTTCATGTAAATAACTTAGAGGTAATAAATGATTTCAATGAAGCCCAAAACCTTGCCTGGTCTCAGGACTCAAATGAAGTTGATACTGTATGGGAATTTGTTAAATCACAGGAAGCAGAAAGTATTGTTGAAAAGGTATATGATTTGGATTTAGTAACTCAGCAAGATGATTTATATGATTTTTTTAGTGACCATGACAATTACTCGAATGACTTTCTTCCTTTTGATTATATTGATATTAATGAGGAAGTTGAGGGAGACCTCACAATGTGTGCATTAAATCGATTAGTTAATGGGAAAACAGATAATTTTTATGAAAAAATCTTTGAAGTTTATAAGCAAGGAGGTTGGCCTTGTGGATGGAAGGGGACATACCCTATTGGTGAAATTATTGTGTATGTGCCTTAAAATAAATGAATTTCAAACCTTGATTGGCAAAGTGCTTTGGGATGCGGAGTGCGTAGCTAGAGTATTGGTAAACCAATTGGACCAGTTGCCAGACGCTACATCACATGTTTTATATTGGCCGAAACAACAATCGGTCACTAGAAGACATACATTGGTGAAGGCACAAGGTGCATTAAAGAACCAGCTGCACTCCCTTGGATAAGTGGTGATGACGTCAAGGAACTCAATAAAAAGTCCGGAAGCTTTTTGTTATGATTACGAATGTTTAGCCCTTCTGAATTTAAATAAAAAGAAAAGCTGTAATCCAAACCATAGAAGATACAAATACATAACTTTCTCGACTTCCCCGGAAAGTATCCATACTATGTTTGGTATCATTATTAATGAACTTACCATCATTGTTTTCCAGGATTTTTTCTTTATGGCTATGAAGAAAAATATCATAGAACTTAATAATAGTAACCAGGTTATGAACCCTACAAACAAGAACATTAATACTTCTATATTTTCATTGAAAGTATAATTAGCAGACATAAGCCCTCCTTTTCTGCTCTCATGAAAAAGAGTGTCTTTTTCATGAGAGCAGGTTAGTGTATCGTTCCAAACCTTCAGCTATTGAATGGAGGACTGTCTCTAAACGACCGCATTAAAACCATTAGAGATGCTCCTCTGAAATATAGTTATCATTTTTGAAATAAAGCCGTTAATAACCCTTTAACACCAAATAAATGATTGGCAGGATCTAACTCAAGCATATTTCTTATTTCAATTTCATTAAAATCCTTAAAAATTCCCCTTAGTTTTTCTTCCGTATATCCCAGACCGCCTTTTAAACTCATCGATCTATACACATCCCAATCTGAAATTTCTGCTCCTCCATGTTCCCCGCCTATAATAAAGCATGTTAGTGCAAAGAAGCCATCTGGTTTTAATGCTTTGCGTACCAGGTTAATGTAACTCATTCTTCTATGTGGAGCAATATGATGAAAGCACCCTGAATCATATACAATGTCATATTTGCCTTCTGTTATCTCCAATTCAAAGATGTTTTCATTCATAAAATTGACACTTGCGTTTTTTTCTATTGCTCTTTCTCTGGCCCATTGAAGTGACTTTTGAGAAAGATCCACTGCATCAACCTTGCAGCCCATTTCAGCAAAAAAAATGGCATTTCTGCCAGGCCCACAGCCCAATTCAAGTACTTTTCCTGGCCTTAAAATCTTATTTTCAAAATAACTGACTAAATTTTCGTCAGGGCTGTTAACAAAAAAAGGGACCCCTCTGTCTCTTTCGGAATAAAAGTGATCCCAGTTGAACTTTGACTGCTCTTTTAGCAAATGATCTAACATGACTAATATATCATCGTATGTACTAATTGCTTCCTTCAAAAATATCGCCTCTTTCCTTATATTGGTTCGTCATCTAACTATATCGAATTTTGTGGATTTTAATGTTAAAGGAAGATTAAAATACGATTATTTAACTCCTTTATCAGTTCTTAAAGTCTGTCATTAGATGACACCTAAGAGAGCAGATAGCTGTCAAAACACCTTCCATTATATGGTTTAAGGGTAACCTTCATTCGTTATATAAAGTCAAAAATAACGTGCTTTATATGTGTTTAAAAAGGTATGTGAAAATCGTGTGCTCTATGTGATATTACAAATATTACGGCAGTGTTACAAAAAAGTGCGTGTAAAGTACAACCCCTGTAAGGTCAATCTCACTATATATCGCTGCTGTAAAAACGAGTTATAAAAGTCTTTTTTTGGCATATACATGTGCACCTTCTTTCAGCTGCTTTACTAATCTTATGGGAAACAATCTGGTAAAATATGAAAGTGAAATTAAGGTTTTTTAAGGGGGAAAACATGAACATTACTCAGCAATGGATTCAAGAAGATAGTGACTATATTCGTAAAAAAGTAATAGAACATAATCTATCTAAACTTCCAGATGATATAAAACACCCAGTCAAGAATATTAGCTTTATTCTCAGGGGAGAAGAAGAGGAAATCTTAGGGGGGATTACAGGGACAATTTTTTGGTATAACTTACACATTCAGTCTTTATGGGTTGATGAATCACTTAGGGGTAAAGGATATGGAAAAGAATTATTAACCCGTATAGAAAAAATCGCTAGAGATAATAATTGCAAACTAATACAGCTGGATACATTTAGCTTCCAAGCCCCCAAATTCTATCAAAAAAATGGTTATGATGTTGTTGGTATAATTGATGAATTCCCTGATAAAGAAAATCAGCAGTACTACCTATTAAAGAGATTGATATATTAGGTACTTCCACAATTAACGTTTGAGATTTCAAAAAGGATGAAGAATAAACATTATCCTACGAGAAATCTTTAACTCTTTAAGATAAGGAAGTTTTTTAAAGATTTTTTATGATTTATTATTATAAACTTATCATTGTACTGTCCATATTTATTGAAAAAATCAGGTTTGCCCACTTGTTCAAAATGCCTATTCCATTTAAACATTTTAAGGAATATTTTAAATGTGGGAGTATAATTTGACTTCTCAATTCCTAACTTTTGAAACACAAATCTTTTGATAATCCTATAGATTCTGGCTGAATTCTTCGTATCCAGGAAAATAATTAATTGGGCATTTTGAAAACTGGGAGATACCCAATCCTCATTATGCACACCTTCAATGATCCATGATTCAGTATGAACAATAGAGGTCAAATATGTATCTCTTTCTGTTTCGGTTCTCCTAATATCGCCTGTTTTATATCTTTTCCAGACAACGTTATCCAGCTCATAGTATGGAATGTTCAGCAATAAAGACAGCTCTCTTGCCAAAGTTGTTTTGCCGCTTCCGACAGAGCCTATAATATGTATTTTTTTGGGAGTATTTTTTCTCTGCATAAGATTAGCTGCCTCTCGTAGTTTCTCTTGCTTGTGATTTATTCTATCACTCTTTTGTTCATCGGGAATTAACACATATGCTTAACGTAGCCTTCCCTTTAAAAAGAATTCTTGCCGTCGAAAACAACAGCTTTTTTCTTAACATCTTCCCATCCGTAATAGTATATATTTTGTGGATCTCTTTTAAATCTTACGACAGCTTCGTAAGGTGTAACTCCACCCGTAAAATAGTCATATACAATATTAACTTTAACAATATCATCCTTGGTGTAACCCTTTTTGGATAGTTCAAAAACAGTAGCTGTCAATAGTTCTTCTCTTTTTTCTAAGCTGCCTGTAACCACTATCTTTTGATAAGTTAAGATTCCGACTAAAACTAAAGAAAAGACCAGTAAAATTGAAAAAAGGAACGCAATTTTACTATTTATATTTTTCATCAAAGATTCCTCCTTGGACTAGTTCTGATATTTCGATATTATTTGACTATTTTACCATGGAGAGTATTTAGTTTATACAAAAAATGCAAACGTGTTGTTGTTTAAACGAAATGACTTCATAAGTTCATTAGTCCCCGTCGATATTTAGCTGATACAGCCATTCAAACGGAAAATTGGAAAGCATCAATCCTTGGCCGGGAATCTAACTTTCGTATACGATGAAGGTGGTTCTGCTGCTGTGAATATCATTTAGAAATCACAAAAGGGATTTATCTTATTCCGCTTTAAAATGAGCGTATTTGTCTATATTAGGACTAAGGAAGCAGCTTCGAAACCAAGATGGAAAGGAGGAGGACGGCCATTCATTTTTTATGGGAACTCTTGATGATTAGTGTGCGGGAAATGCTGTATTTGTTAGGGGGGTTATTGGCTGTCGGATTTGTGCTCGCTTTCCTTGAGAGGCTGTCCAATACGTTTTTATATCGGGCGTTCGGCCCTAGGGGCATTCTTTTTACAGCATGGCTCGGAACACCGATTCACGAGCTTGGCCATGCTTTGATGTGTGTTCTTTTTTTGCACAGAATCAGAGAGATTAAGTTTTTTCAATGGAACAGTCCTGATGGTGTTTTGGGATATGTGAGCCATGAATACAATCGGGGAAGCGTGTATCAAAGTGCGGGCAACTTTTTTATTGGGATAGCTCCAGTACTTATGGGGATTGCATCCCTGATCCTCGGCATGCATGTGCTGCTGCCTCATTCTTATCATGCGTTTATATCAGGTGCCGAGACAGGGATGCGGGGCTATTCTAGTGCTGAAGACATGGTTAAAAATACCTTTGAATCAATGATGGTCCTGCTGAAACAAATCTTTACCGTGGGAAATTTGCTTAGGCCGTCATTCTGGCTGTTTTTGTATTTATCAATGTGCATATCTTCACATATCGCATTGAGCACGGAAGATATGAAGGGTGCATGGAGGGGGCTTGTGGTATTGTTTGGTCTGCTTGTTTTGTTTAATGCTGCAAGCGCCATTTTTAACTATAATACACTCCCTGCTGTGATGAGTATTGCAAAATATAATGCCTATCTGCTTTCCTTCTCAAGTGCCGCTATTCTCTTTTCTATCCTTACAGTGTTAATCAGCTATGCCGTATATAAAGTTAAAACTGGTTAAGAGCGGAAGAGCCATAAATCGGGAAGTTTCCGCTCTCTGTGCACATTATGTCAACTTGTTTGCAGAATATGTCTGCACGGCAAGCGGGAGTTTGCAGCCGCTTTCCATGAAAAATTTATAAAAAAATTTAAATGGCTGAAAATCTTAATGGACTGCCATTGTAAGCGGATACAAATTATCTAATCAATTTGAATAGTCAAAAAATTCTTGAAAATGTATTGACTGGCGAAAAAAATGGGCGTATTATAATCCACAAATAACAAGGACAAAAACACAGCAGATAAAAGTAAAAAGATGCAAATGCCTGGCATTTGGCGGCATGGTATTTTTTAATTGCTTTAATGGTTTAAAGCTTTTTGCCATTAAGTAAAATCTGTTTATTAAAGTTTTTGTCTACAAATTTCATAACCAATAGCGTTGAAAAGGAAAAGTAGTCATTGGCAAAGCATTTTACAGAGAGCCGGGTAGCTGGAAGCCGGCAATGCTCCAATGCATGAACTCACCTTTGAGCTTCAGCTTGAACGGCGACCAGTAGAGCTGGACGGGTGCATACCAGTACCCGTTACCAAAACAGAGCAGTGAAGCCTGCTCAAAGTGCGCATGATTGTAGTGCGAAAAAGGGTGGTACCGTGGAATGGACATATAGCCTTTTCACCCCTTTATTCTTGCAGAGCAAGTCTATTGTGGTGAAGAGGCTTTTCTGCGCGCGGAAATATTTACTGAATTTTCTGTAATATAATTTCAGAGATTAAAGAAGTGGAGGGAATCATAGAAAATGATGGAAAAAGCAGTGGTGGCTGAAAAGAAAGATGTACCGGTGAAAAAAAGCGGGGCCGAATTAATGATTGACGCATTGAAAAAGGAGAATGTGGAAGTTATTTTCGGCTATCCGGGCGGAGCTGTTCTGCCGATCTATGACAAACTCTATGATTCAGGACTTTTCCACATTTTAACCCGCCATGAGCAGGGGTCCATTCATGCAGCTGAGGGTTATGCACGTATTACAGGGAAACCTGGGGTGGTTATTGCAACCTCTGGGCCTGGGGCTACTAATATTGTTACGGGGCTTGCTGATGCCATGATTGACTCTTTGCCGATTGTTGCATTTACGGGACAGGTTGCAACGACGGTTATTGGTTCTGATGCTTTTCAAGAGGCGGATGTGCTTGGCATCACTACACCGATCACCAAGCATAACTACCAGGTGCGGAATCCTGCTGACCTTCCAAGAATCATCAAAGAGGCTTTTCACATTGCTCAAACAGGCCGGCCTGGACCGGTGCTGATTGATATCCCGAAGGATGTCGCGGCATTTGCCGCTGAAGCACCTGAAGATCAGGAAATGGATTTACCCGGCTATCAGCCTTCAGTTAAACCGAATTTCCTTCAAATCAGAAAGCTTGTTGAAGCAGTAAGCGGCGCGAAGAAGCCATTGATCCTGGCGGGAGCCGGCATTCTTCACAGTAAGGCAACATGCGAGCTGAAGGAGTATGCCGAGCAGCAGGGAATTCCGGTGGTTCACACACTGCTTGGCCTCGGAGGATTTCCAGCCAATCATGAGCTCTTTATCGGGATGGGCGGCATGCACGGGATATATGCCGCAAATATGGCCTTATCCACGTGTGATCTGCTCATTAATATCGGGGCAAGATTCGATGACCGCCTGACCGGGAACCTGGCAGCTTTTGCTCCGCATGCCGAGGTGGCCCATATTGATATCGATCCAGCGGAAATCGGAAAAAATGTCCCTACCAAGATCCCTGTAGTGGCAGATGCAAAAAACGCTCTGACAGAGCTGATCCAGCAAAATGGCAGGAAACCGGAAGCCGCAGAGTGGCTGCAGCAGCTGCATAGCTGGAAAAAGGAATTTCCATTCACATATAAAAATGATACAGGCAATTTAAAGCCTCAAAAAGCGATCCAGCTTATTCATGAAAAAACAGAAGGCGAAGCCATAGTAGTGACGGATGTAGGTCAGCATCAGATGTGGGCTGCACAGTACTATCCTTTCAATAAGCCTCATGCCTGGGTCACTTCCGGCGGGCTTGGGACGATGGGATTTGGACTCCCGGCAGCGATTGGGGCCCAAATTGCTGAACCGGAAAGCATTGTCGTTTCCATTTCAGGTGATGGCGGTTTTCAAATGACGTCCCAAGAACTATCACTCATTGCGGAGATGAATTTGCCGGTCAAAATCATTGTGCTGAATAACCGTTCCCTAGGCATGGTGCGCCAATGGCAGGAAATCTTTTATGAAGGAAGATATTCGCACAGCAAATTTCCGACACAGCCCGATTTCGTGAAGCTGGCAGATGCATACGGCATTCAGGGATACAGGGCATGTACGGAGGAAGAAGCAGCCGATTGCCTCAGCAAGGCGCTTGCTGCAAATGGACCGGTGCTGATCGACATGCAGGTGGAGCAGGATGAAAATGTATATCCAATGGTTGCGCCAGGCAAAGGGCTTGATCAAATGGAGGGTGTAGAAGGATGAAGGGAATTTTAATACTGACTGTCAATAATAGACCTGGAGTACTGAATAGGGTTACGAATTTATTTTCCAAACGAAATTATAACATCGAAAGCATTACAGTCGGCGCATCCGAGCAGGAAGGAGTTTCAAGGATTACCGTCGTCGTGCATGTAGAGGATGAAACGGTGATTGAACAAATGACCAAACAGCTGAATAAGCAAATCGATATCTTGAAGGTAATAGACATAAGCTCACAGGCCATTGTCGCAAGGGAGCTGGCATTGATTAAAGTAGGCGTGAATCCTGCAACGCGTTCCGAAATTTTTTCAGTTATTGATCCTTTCAGGGGTTCAGTGATTGATGTGGGCAGGGACAGCCTCACGATCCAGATTACAGGTGAATCCTCCAAAGTTGAGGCATTTATCGAGCTGCTCAAGCCTTTTGGAATAAAAGAGCTAGCCAGAACAGGCACCACAGCCTTTCCAAGGGGCATGCAAAAAAGCAGTGAAAGCAAGAGCCTGAATATTGTTTAATATGCTGTTTTAAAAAATGGTCTTAAAATGCTCATTGTTAATTTTGGACAAAAAACAGCGTGCAAAATTAACAGGGCAAATAATCATATAAAAAGGGAGATGCTTAGAAATGGCAAAGGTTTATTACAATGGAGATGGAAATGAGTCATATTTAGCAAATAAAAGGGTTGCAGTAATCGGATATGGATCTCAAGGGCATGCACATGCACAGAACCTCAGAGACAGTGGTGCAGAGGTTGTAATCGGCCTAAGAAGAGGGAAGTCCTGGGATAAGGCAGAAAATGACGGTTTTCCGGTTTACTCAGTTGGTGAAGCCAGCAGCAGGGCAGATGTAATCATGATTTTGCTGCCTGATGAGCAGCAGCCGAAAGTGTACAGTGAAGAAATTCAGCCTGTATTGAGAGCAGGCCAGGCGCTGATGTTCGCACATGGCTTTAATATTCATTTCAATCAAATCGTGCCTCCTGCAGATGCGGATGTTTTATTGGTTGCGCCGAAGGGACCGGGGCATCTCGTCCGCCGCACATTTGAACAAGAAGCAGGCGTACCTGCATTATTTGCCATCCACCAGGATGTGAGCGGCGAAGCGAAGGAGCTGGCTCTTGCGTACGCCAAAGGAATCGGTGCTTTAAGGGCAGGAGTACTTGAAACGACTTTCCAAGAGGAAACAGAAACCGATTTGTTCGGTGAGCAGGCAGTATTGTGCGGAGGATTGACATCTCTTGTAAAAGCAGGATTCGAAACCCTGACAGAAGCTGGATATCAGCCGGAAGTCGCCTATTTCGAATGTTTGCATGAGCTGAAATTAATTGTGGATTTGATGTATGAAGGCGGCCTTGAAAACATGCGCTATTCCATTTCCGACACTGCACAGTGGGGGGATTTTGTTTCCGGTCCGAGAATTGTGGATGAAAGGGTCAAAGGGGAAATGAAAAAGGTTCTAAAGGATATTCAGGAAGGGGAATTTGCCAAAGGCTGGATTCTTGAGAACCAGGCAAACAGGCCGGTCTTCAATGCCGTTAACAGAAGGGAAAATGAGCATCAAATTGAAACAGTCGGGCGGGAATTAAGAAAAATGATGCCTTTTGTCAAACAGCAACAAAAGAAAGAAGTGGCTGCCTTTGCGAAAAATTAATATATTCGACACGACCCTTAGAGACGGTGAGCAATCGGCAGGCGTAAACTTGAATTTTTCCGAGAAGATTGAAATCGCACGCCAGCTTGAAAAGCTTGGTGCAGATATTATCGAAGCAGGATTCCCGGCGGCCTCACAAGGAGATTTCCGGTCTGTAAAGGAAATTGCCTCTCTCATTAGAGACAGCTCTGTGACAGGACTTGCGCGGTCAGTCCAGAGGGACATCGATGCGGCATGGGAGGCGCTGAAAGCTGGAGCTGAACCAAGGCTGCATGTTTTTATCGCCACATCGCCGATCCACAGGCAGTATAAGTTAAAAATGACAAAAGAAGAAATTATTGAAAATGCCGTACAAACAGTGAAGTACGGGGCAGAACGGTTCCCTGTTGTACAGTGGTCTGCGGAGGATGCGAGCCGGACTGAGCTTGATTATCTGGCTGAGATTGTTGAAAAGGTGATCCGGGCAGGGGCGAAGGTCATTAATATTCCAGACACGGTAGGGTACACCACCCCATTAGAATATGCTGAAATATTCCGCTATCTGAAAAAGCATGTTCCTTCTATTGATAAGGTCCATTTGTCAGCTCACTGCCATGATGATCTCGGGATGGCCATTGCCAACTCGCTTGCGGCTATTGAAGCAGGAGCATCGCAGATTGAGGGAACGATTAATGGAATCGGGGAAAGAGCCGGAAATGCGGCGCTTGAAGAGCTTAGCGTGGCACTTCATACAAGAGCTGATCATTATCAGGCATATACCGGCCTTGCACTCGGAGAGATTAAGAGAACAAGTGATTTGGTAAGCAAATTAACCGGTATGCCAATACCACCCAATAAAGCAGTGGTTGGCCGCAATGCGTTTGCCCATGAATCTGGCATCCATCAGGACGGCGTACTAAAAGAAAAAACAACCTATGAAATTATATCTCCGGAGCTTGTCGGTATTTCAGACAATTCTCTCGTTCTCGGAAAACACTCAGGACGGCATGCCTTTAAAAGCAGACTGGATGAGCTGGGACTGTCAGTAGAAGGTGAAGAACTGAATCGTTTATTCGTCCAATTTAAAGAGCTGGCTGATAAGAAAAAAGAGATTGCTGATGAAGATCTGGCAGCTCTTGTGCTTGATGAAAAACTATCAAAGGAGAATTCATTTTATCAGCTGAATTCCCTTCAAATCACGTATGGAACCAATCAGGTTCCGACAGCCACTGTAGCTTTGAGAAATGGGAATCATGAAGTGATCCAGGAAGCCGCTACAGGTGCAGGAAGTGTTGAGGCGCTATACAACACGCTGGAAAGATGCATGGATACTGAAATCAATTTACTGGACTACCGGATTCAATCGGTTGGCGCAGGAAGGGATGCCCTTGCACAGGTGTATGTGAAAATCCGCTATCAAGACCATGAAACGAGCGGGCGCGGCCTGCATCAGGATGTTCTGGAAGCATCGGCAAAAGCCTATCTGAATGCCGTCAATCGGGTGATTTACCTCGGTGAGAAAGAAAAAATCGCACAATGATGCAGGACTGAAAGGGGAGATTTCGATGATAAGGAAGATTGCAGTTTTGCCTGGAGATGGAATTGGAGCGGAAGTAGCACAAGGTGCAGTGGAAATTCTGCAGGCCGCGGCACAAAGGTTTGGACATCATTTTCACTTTCAATACGGCGAGATTGGCGGAGCTGCCATCGACAATACCGGAAATCCTCTCCCTGAGGAAACAGTGGAGCTTTGCAGAAGCAGTGATGCTGTTCTATTAGGAGCTGTCGGGGGGCCAAAGTGGGATGAGCAGCCTCCCCATCTCCGCCCGGAACGGGGCCTTCTGAAAATCCGCAATGATTTGCAGCTTTATGCAAACTTAAGGCCGGTCAGTCTCCATTCCAGTTTATCGGAATCTTCACCATTAAAAAAAGAGGTTATAGAAGGAACAGATTTATTGATAGTAAGGGAGCTGACCGGCGGGCTTTATTTTGGCAAACCGAGTGAGCGGACGACATATGAAGGTAAAGAAGCAGTTGTAGATACATTATTTTATAAAAAAGAAGAGATTGAGAGAATCATTGAGCTTTCCTTCGAGATTGCCGGAAAAAGAAATAAAAAGGTCACTTCCGTAGATAAAGCCAATGTGCTTGAGTCAAGCAGAGTCTGGAGGGAAACGGCAGAGGAGGTTGCAAAAAGATATCCTGATATTGAACTTACACATATGCTTGTCGATAATGCGGCCATGCAGCTCATCAAGAATCCGAAGCAATTCGATGTGGTGGTCACGGAAAATATGTTTGGGGATATTTTAAGCGATGAGGCCTCTGTTCTGACTGGTTCGCTCGGCATGCTTCCATCTGCATCCATTTCAGCAAGCGGTCCGCATCTATATGAACCTATCCATGGATCTGCACCCGACATAGCAGGAAAAAACACAGCAAATCCGCTTGGCATGATCCTGTCTGCAGCCTCCATGCTCCGCTTGTCATTCGGGCTTGAGGAAGAAGCACTGGCGATTGAAAAGGCCGTCAGCGATGTGCTCGAAAATGGCAGCAGGACAGCAGATCTCGCCCATCGGGGAAAGGAAACCCTTGGAACACGGGAAATGATTGCTGAAATTAAAACATCCCTGCTTGACCAGGAGGCCATTGCAAATATTATGGGCGCGTACGCCTAACTGCAGGTAAGTAATTGCGAGTTTCTGGAACCACCGAAAACGGAACACGGCCAAATATGTGCAGGCCGTGTTTTTTTATAGCCGCATGTTACAGGCTGCTAAAAAGAATGGAGGAATAGAGATGGGAAAGTCGGTCATTGAAAAAGTCTGGGAGCGCCATGTGGTTCATGAAGAAGAGGGCAAACCGGATTTATTGTATATAGATTTGCATTATATACATGAAGTTACTTCTCCCCAGGCTTTTGAAGGGTTAAGAATGAAGGGCAGGAGCGTGAGGAGGCCGGATAAAACCTTTGCCACGATGGACCACAATGTGCCGACAGTTGCAAGGCACTCCATAACAGATGAAATAGCCGGAAAGCAGCTGGCAGCGCTCGACAGCAATTGCAGGGAGTTTTCCATTAGGCTTGAGGATTTGGATTCCCCGGATCAGGGCATTGTCCATGTCATTGGGCCTGAGCTTGGATTGACACAGCCAGGAATGACCATCGTTTGCGGCGACAGCCACACCTCTACACATGGAGCCTTTGGTGCGATTGCCTTTGGAATCGGTACAAGTGAGGTGGAGCATGTCCTTGCCACGCAGACCCTTTGGCAGACAAAGCCTAAAACAATGAAAATCGAGATAAACGGAAAATTAGGAAAAGGTGTAACGGCAAAGGATGTTATTTTGCATATTATCTCATCAAATGGAGTCCATTTTGGAACAGGCCATATTATCGAATATTGCGGAGAAGTGATCCGGAGCATGTCTATGGAAGAAAGAATGACGGTATGCAATATGACCATTGAAGGAGGAGCGAGGGCAGGGCTTGTCAGTCCTGATGAGACTACTTTTTCCTATTTGCGGGGAAGGAAATATGTGCCTTCTGGCGCTGAATTTCAAAAATGTGAAGATGAATGGAGAAAGCTTGGCAGTGATGAGGATGCAAAGTATGACAGCGAGCTGATCATTGATGGCTCCCAGATTGCTCCGATGGTGAGCTGGGGGACGAACCCGGGAATGGCGAGCCCTGTGGATGGAAGAATCCCTGCAGGTGAAACCCGGGGCATCAGTGCCAAAGCTCTTCAGGGCGCCTTGGCATATATGGATCTTAAAGAAGGGATGAAAATCACCGACATTCCTGTGCAGCATGTTTTTATCGGATCATGCACAAACTCGAGGATCGAGGATCTGAGAAGCGCAGCTGAAGCAGCAGCCGGTAAAAAGGTGCATGAAGGAGTGCGGGCAATGGTGGTTCCAGGGTCTCAAGCTGTGAAAAAACAAGCGGAAGAAGAGGGCCTGGATATCATCTTTAAGGAGGCGGGATTTGAATGGAGAGAATCCGGGTGCAGCATGTGTTTGAGCATGAATCCTGATGTGGTCCCTCCTGGGGAGCATTGTGCGTCAACCTCCAACCGGAATTTTGAAGGCAGGCAGGGAGCAGGAGCAAGAACCCATCTCGTCAGCCCTGTAATGGCGGCCAATGCCGCTCTTCATGGAAGGTTTGTGGATATACGGAATCAGGACCGTTCATTAGCGGAAAGTGAAAATACTTTTTAAAAACAAGGCTGGAGGTGCAGAAGATGAACCCGATTACAACTTATAAAGGAAAAGCTGCCGTGCTGGACAGGGAAAACGTGGATACAGATCAAATCATTCCAAAGCAATTTTTAAAAAGAATTGAACGTACAGGCTTCGGGGAATTCCTTTTTTATAATTGGCGCTTTGATGAAAAAGGCAGAGTGAAGGATGACTTTGAGTTAAATCATCCTGCCTTCAAAGGAGCCAGCATCCTGCTTGCAGGGGATAATTTTGGCTGCGGCTCCTCAAGGGAACATGCTCCGTGGTCTCTTAAGGATTATGGATTCGATATTGTGATTGCCCCGTCCTTTGCGGACATCTTTTACGGAAACTGCCTGAAAAATGGCTTGCTTCCCATTCAGCTCGATAAGCAGGATGTGGAGGAATTAATGAGGAAAGGAAATCAGGGAGAGTTTGAAATTACTGTCGATCTTCCTAAGCAAGAGGTAAGTGACGGCTCGGGATTTCATGCTTCATTTGATATACATCCATACTGGAAAGAAATGCTGGTAAACGGCTGGGATGAAATATCCATTACTCTTCAATATGAAGGTAAAATCAGTGATTTTGAAAACAAAAAAAGTGCGGTTTCTTCTATATAATATAGTGTCTGCACATACAGAACCAAAATCCTCTTATATCGCTGAGTCTGCTGCTAATCGATTTTTTATAACTCTGGTACACTCAACTGAAAAAGCCGTGCATATTCCGTGTTTTTGGAATAGACACGGATTTTTTTATGTTCACCATTCTTTTTTGTTAATGGCACACCACTGTTTGGAGCGAGCATCCTGAAGCGGACGTCTTTGTATTTCCAGACATTTCATGCTACACTGATTTTCATTAAGCTAAATGACAGGGCGGAGTTACAAATGAGCGGAGATAAAAAAACAGCATCAGAAAAAAAAGTCATCCCATTTCCTAATCTGGAGGAACGTCTTGTCCAAAAAGGGCTTGATTTGCTTTCATCCAGGGATTTTAAGGAGGCTGCAAATCTATTTAGTCAGGCGAGGGAAATGAATGGCGAAAATCCTGAATCAGCCGTAGGCCTTGTGGTATCATTTGTGGAGCTTGGATATTACAGTGAAGCAAGGGATCTGTGCAATGATTTGCTTCGCAAAGGCATTGGGGATTACTTTCAAGTGGTTAACATTTATCTAATGGTTCTGCTGCAGCTGAACGAGCATCGTGAAATGATCACAACCATTGAAGCCTTGCTCGATGACGATCAGGTGCCGGCTGATAAAATCGATCATTTCGAGAAAATGCTTGGATTTTCAAAAAGAGTGCTTGAAGAAAAGCAGGAACAGGCTGATTTAAAGCAGGAGCGTTTTGAAGTGGAAATGAAGGAGAAAGAGCTTTTCAAGGATAAAACAGAGAGCGAAATCCTTCTAGGCATCTCAAAGCTCGCTGATATGAATGCGAGGCCATTTATCATGCAAATCAAGGATTATCTGGCCTCGGATGAAGGCCACCCTTTCTTGAAAACACTGCTGATAAACATTCTTTTGGACCAGGAGTACGACAGGGAAATTGAGATTGTGAAGTTTTCCAAAAGGAGAAAACTTGTGCCTGCAGAACTGCCCCCATTAAAAACAGGAGAATTTTTTACAGCGGTGTCCGGCATGATTGAAGATGTGCTGGGGCAGGAAAATCCGACACAGGCTGAAATGATTCTGAGCCTTTTTGAAAGGCATCATTTCCTGATTTACCCTTTTGAGCCTGAAAAACAAGACTATCCGGCATGGGCAGCGGCCTATCACGTGCTCGGGGATGAATACCAAAGCGGTGAGTGTACGGCAGAAGAAGCGGCCGGGAAATACGGAGCAGACGCTGATTCTGTCATGAAAATAGTTCAGGATTTAAAGGAGTTTGAAGAAATTTCTTATCCTATTATTTAAGCTATTGCTGTTGAAACAAAAGGAACCTGTGTTATAATGTAGTGGTTGTAATATGCATTCACCAAACACGGCAAATTCCCGATATCTTGGGGAATGGCCGCAGGATGACTTGTGGGAATACAAAGCAGATTCATCCATTGCTTATTCATGAATTATATAGATTTTTTGGAGGGAAACACATGTCTGTAAAATGGGAAAAGCAAGAAGGCAACCAAGGAGTTTTAACGGTTGAAGTAGAAGCAGCAAAAGTTACTGAAGGTTTGGACGCTGCTTTCAAAAAAGTTGTAAAGCAAATTAACGTTCCTGGTTTCCGTAAAGGTAAAATGCCTCGCCAGATGTTCGAAAGAAGATTCGGTGTGGAATCATTATTTGATGATGCACTTGATTTCATTCTTCCTGATGCTTATGCAAGCGCAGTTGAAGAAGCTGGAATCTACCCTGTAGACCGTCCTCAAATTGACGTTGAACAAATGGCAAAAGGACAAGACCTTATTTTCAAAGCTACAGTTACTGTAAGACCAGAAGTGAAGCTTGGAGAATACAAAGGCATCGAAGTAGATGCATTCAATTCTGAAGTAACAGACGCTGACGTAGAGGAAGCAATCAAATCACTTCAAGAGCGCCAAGCTGAGCTTGTTGTTAAAGAAGCAGGACAGCCTGCTGAAAACGGCGACACTGTCGTTCTTGATTTCGAAGGTTTCGTTGATGGAGAAGCATTCGAAGGCGGAGCATCTGATAACTATTCACTAGAGCTTGGATCTAACTCTTTCATCCCTGGCTTCGAAGAACAGATTGTCGGACTTGAAACAGGCGCTGAAAAAGATATCGAAGTATCTTTCCCTGAAGAATACCATGCAGCTGAGCTTGCTGGAAAGCCTGCAGTATTCAAAGTGAAAATTCACGAAATCAAAACAAAACAGCTTCCTGAATTAGATGACGAGTTTGCTAAAGATGTTGACGAAGAAGTTGAAACTTTAGCTGAACTTCAAGAAAAAACAAAGAAAAACCTTGAGCATGACAAAATGCATGAAAAAGAAAACTTTGTCCGTGACGCAGTTGTCGAAAAAGCTGCAGCTGCTGCAGAAATCGACATTCCTGAAGTTATGGTAGAAAACGAAGTACAGCGTATGCTTGGTGACTTCGAACAGCGCCTTCAGTCTCAAGGAATGAACATGGAGCTTTACTTCCAGTTCTCTGGACAGGACGAAGAAGCTCTTAAAGCTCAAATGAAAGACGAAGCATCAAATCAAGTGCGCGTAAGCCTTACTCTTGAAGCGATCGCTGAAGCTGAAAACCTTGAAGCAACAGACGAAGATGTGGATGCAGAAATCAGCAAAATGGCTGAAATGTATAACATGAATGCTGAAGACATCAAAAAAGCTCTTGGCAGCTTAGACGGTGTTAAGTCTGATCTTAAAATCAAAAAAGCAGTCGACTTCCTTGTTGAAAACAGCAAAACAGTTGAAGCTTAATTCAATAACATAATTTCAGAGGCATTCCGGAAGCAAATTTTGCTTTTAGAGTGCTGATGATTCGACAGGGCGCGAGCAATCGTGCCTTGTTTTATACATATTGGACATTTTCCCTTGTTAAACGCGAATAATGGGGAATAATAATTAGGATGATATCTGCTGTAACTGATTGATTTTTTTTTGATTTCAGTGTAGATTAATTCTAATACCGCATATACATATATATACAGACCCTGACTTTTTACATTCAAAAGGTTTGGGAATGCTGGTATCGGGCAAAATACATATTATGAGTTTTAATTGTTGTTTATTGGACAACTTGCATGGCTAAGCATTTTAATTACAAAACTTCACGGAACATGGTAAAATGCAATTCATATAAGAAATGGAAAGCATCTTGCAGGCAAGCCGCAAAGTCCCGAGGCGTGCGCATAGTTTTTTTGAAGTTTCTGAAGCCGCAGGAAGTACATATGCTTTTTTTATTATTTCTTGTATGCCAGATCGAAATGCTTTTTGCTGATGGAGAATGGTTCAATACCGGATTCTTCACTGAGTATAGATTGGAAGAGTATATAAAGGGGTGAGAGTTCATGTTCAAATTTAATGATGAAAAAGGACAGCTTAAGTGTTCTTTTTGCGGTAAAACCCAAGAACAGGTCCGTAAACTGGTAGCAGGTCCAGGTGTATATATTTGTGACGAGTGCATCGAGCTTTGCACGGAGATCGTGGAAGAAGAGCTTGGCACAGAAGAAGAAGTGGAATTTAAGGATGTCCCTAAACCGCAGGAAATCCGTGAAATTCTGGACGAGTATGTCATCGGTCAGGAGCAGGCGAAAAAGTCACTGGCTGTTGCCGTTTATAATCATTATAAGCGCATCAATTCCAACAGCAAGGTAGATGATGTTGAGCTTGCGAAGAGTAACATTGCTCTTATCGGGCCGACAGGAAGCGGTAAAACATTGCTTGCGCAAACATTAGCGCGTCTATTGAATGTTCCTTTTGCAATTGCAGATGCCACTTCATTGACTGAAGCCGGATATGTGGGCGAAGATGTAGAAAACATTCTGCTTAAGCTGATCCAGGCTGCAGATTATGATGTGGAAAAAGCAGAAAAGGGAATCATTTATATCGATGAAATCGATAAAGTGGCCCGTAAGTCTGAGAACCCTTCCATTACACGTGACGTATCAGGTGAAGGTGTACAGCAGGCATTGCTGAAAATTCTTGAAGGCACGGTTGCAAGTGTACCGCCACAAGGAGGGCGCAAGCATCCTCATCAGGAATTCATCCAGATCGACACAACGAATATCCTGTTCATCTGCGGCGGCGCATTCGATGGTATCGAACCGATCATTAAACGCCGTTTGGGTCAAAAGGTTATCGGCTTCGGCTCTGATGTCAAGAAAGACGATGTACTTGAAAAGGAATTGCTGTCAAAAGTTCTTCCTGAAGACTTGCTTCGCTTTGGACTGATTCCTGAGTTCATCGGCCGTCTGCCAGTCATCGCTACACTTGAGCAATTGGATGAATCAGCATTAATTGAAATCCTTACTAAGCCTAAAAATGCGCTTGTTAAGCAATATCAAAAAATGCTGGAGCTTGATAATGTTGAGCTTGAGTTCGAAAGAGAAGCTCTTGTTGAAATCTCCAAAAAAGCCATTGAGCGCAAAACCGGCGCGCGCGGTCTTCGTTCAATCATTGAAGGAATCATGCTTGACATGATGTTTGACCTCCCTTCACGAGATGATATCGATAAGTGTATCATCACGGCTGATACCATCACAGATAATGAGCCTCCGAAGCTTGTTCTCAAAGATGGTACAACAATTAAAGGCCAAGAAAAGAAAACTTCTGCTTAATGAATAGTACGAAAGAGCTGCCGGCATGCCGGCAGCTCTTTTTTGGCTTTCTTTTATCATTGTAAACATGTGAGGACGATAAAGTGGATGTTTCTTTCATTAAAGTTGTTTTCTAAACTTTGCTGGTATTCAACAAGTGGTTGATTTCCGCTTCAGGATGCTCGCTTTCCACGCAAGCGGTGAGCCTCCTCAGCT
>NZ_MLYQ01000005.1:0-57578 GCF_001866725.1 Bacillus sp. MUM 13 | reverse complement strand
CAAAATAAGAAATTATATTAAATTACTAAAAATTTTTATTGTAATATTTTTAGTAAAACCGTAAACTAATTGTAAATGTTTGCGCTTTCAGCAAACGCTTACCAACTGTTACACATAACAAAAAAAGGGGAATGATGAAATGCTAAACAAGAAAAAAGGTGTCATCCTATCTTTAACAGTGGCTTCAAGTATCTTGCTCGCTGCCGGATGCAGCGATACAACAGGCGGATCAGGCGGATCAGATAAAGGGGGTCTTCCAGCTGTTGGCGCAACAATCTACAAATTTGATGATAACTTCATGTCTTATGTCCGCCGTTCAATGGACACAGAAGCAAAAGGCAAAGTAAAGCTTATGCTGAACGATTCCCAGAATGATCAGTCAAAACAGACCGAGCAAGTGGACACTTTAATTGCAAAAGGCTCTAAAGCACTGGCCATCAACCTTGTTGATCCTAAGGCTGCCTCTACAATCGTAGATAAAGCAAAAGCGAAAAACCTTCCTGTCATCTTCTTCAACAAAGAACCCGATGCAGCGGTTATGAAAAGCTATGATAAGGCATGGTATGTTGGTACAACCTCTTCTGAATCCGGTGTGATACAGGGTGAAATGGTAGCAAAATCATGGGAAGCCAACAAAGCGAAATGGGATAAAAATAAAGATGGAAAAATCCAGTATGTATTGCTGAAAGGCGAGCCGGGGCATCCAGATGCTGAAGCGCGCACAAAGTATGCAATCGATACGATCAAAGGAAAAGGCATAGAGGTTGATCAGCTTGCATTGGATACAGCAATGTGGGATGCAACGAAAGCTACAGAAAAAATGGATGCCTGGATCGCTAAATACGGCAACAAAATTGAATATGTAATCTGCAACAATGATGGAATGGCACTTGGGGCCATCGCTTCTCTAGAAAAAGCGGGGTACTTCACTGGAGACAAATACATGCCTGTTGTAGGTGTAGATGCAATTCCTGAAGCACTTGAAATGATCGAAAAAGGCAAAATGGCCGGAACTGTACTTAACGATGCAAAAAATCAGGGTAAAGCTACAATCGACCTTGCAGCAAATGTAGCAAAAGGCAAAGATGTTCTTGCAGGAACGGACTGGAAACTGGATGATTCAAAAGCGGTGCGTGTACCTTACGTAGAAGTGACTAAAGATAATATCGACGTTGGTAAAGCCGCATACAAGTAATAAAACTATCAAAATATGAGAGGCACATTTCCTTTCAGTGCTTCTCATATTTTTTAAATGGTCATGCGAGGAGGTTCGCTCATGTCAGAAGCGGGTACTGCTTATCTACTTGAAATGCAGAATCTAACTAAGAAATTCCCCGGTGTCATCGCTCTTCAGGATGTAACACTACGAGTAAAGGCCGGGACGGTACATGCCTTAATGGGTGAAAATGGAGCAGGAAAATCCACATTGATGAAATGCTTGTTTGGCATTTACTCCGTGGATGAAGGTCGGGTTCTCCTGGATGGCCAGGAGGTTCAATTCTCCACATCAAAGCAGGCACTTGAAAGCGGAGTATCCATGGTGCATCAGGAGCTGAACCAGGTCCGCCAGCGAAATATAATGGATAATATCTGGCTTGGACGATATCCGAAAAAAGGGATTTTCATAGATGAAAAGAAAATGTACGAAGATACGGTCGCCATTTTCAAAAACCTGGATATTAAAGTAGATCCGCGAAGCAAAGTCAGCACATTATCTGTGTCAGAAATGCAGATGGTTGAAATTGCAAAGGCGGTTTCCTATCATTCTAAAATTATTGTAATGGACGAGCCTACTTCCTCCCTAACTGAAAGAGAAGTAGAGCACTTGTTCAGGATCATTAAAAAGCTGCAAAGCGACAATATCGCAGTGATTTACATATCCCATAAAATGGAGGAAATCCTGCAGATTTCTGATGAAGTTACCATCATGCGTGATGGCAGAAGCATCGCCACAAAACCTGCCGATGAGCTTACGACAGATGAAATCATCAAACTGATGGTAGGGCGCGACCTTTCACACCGCTTCCCGGACAAATTAAACCATCCAGGGGAAGTCATCCTGAAGGTTTCCGATTTAACAGCCGTTACCCAGCCTTCCTTCAATAATGTCAGCTTTGAGCTGCGCAAAGGAGAAATACTGGGAATTGCAGGACTAGTCGGATCCAAACGGACTGAAGTGGTCGAAGCACTATTCGGAATGAGAGCTTTAACTTCCGGGACCATTGAGCTGCACGGGAAGAAGATTGTCAACAACTCACCGCAGGATGCAATCAAAAACGGATTTGCCCTTGTAACGGAGGAACGGCGGACAACAGGGATTTTCCCGGAACTCAGCATCAGCTTCAACTCGATCATCGCCAATCTGCCGCGCTACAAAACAAAAGGAGTCTTCCTTTCAGACGGTAAGGTGCATGAAGATACGAGCTGGGTCATTAACTCCATGAAGGTAAAAACCCCTTCACAAAAAACGCCAATCGGCAGCTTGTCGGGCGGAAATCAGCAGAAGGTCATCATTGGACGCTGGCTGCTGACGAACCCTGAAATACTTTTGCTTGATGAACCTACAAGGGGAATCGATGTAGGAGCTAAATTTGAAATTTACCAGCTCATCAATAAGCTGGCAGCAGACGGAAAAGGAATTATCATGATTTCCTCTGAAATGCCCGAGCTTATAGGTGTTACAGACCGCATCCTTGTCATGAGCAGCGGAAAAGCAGCTGGAATCATCGATACGGCAGCCGCTTCACAGGAAGAAATCATGCGGCTTGCAGCCCTGTATTAGGAGGAGAGTACAATGAATAATGAAGCGTCAAAGAAATCTGGACTTAATCTAAAATGGCTCGTTGATAATGTAATTTATGTAGTGTTACTGCTGCTGGTAGTCGTAATTGTCATTGCTTCTCCGGACTTTTTATCGGTTACTAACTTTTTAAATATCCTAAGCCAATCATCTTCCCGTATCATCATCGCCCTTGGCGTGGCCGGAATATTGATAACATTCGGAACCGACTTGTCAGCAGGGCGGATGGTCGGTCTTGCTGCTGTAATTTCGGCCTCACTTTTGCAGGCTTCAGACTATGCATACCGAATGTACCCGCATTTAGCTGAACTGCCGCTATTTGTACCAATTTTAATCGCTATGATCGTTACAGGTCTTATCGGTGCGCTTAATGGCGTCATTGTCTCAAAACTTCACGTGCCGCCTTTCATCGCCACTCTCGGCATGATGATTACAGTATACGGACTTACCTCCATCTATTTCGACCGTCCTCCATATGGAGCACAGCCGATTGGCGGTTTGAGCCAGGCTTTTACCACATTTGCACAGCGGGGCATTCCAATCGGATCCTATGAATTGCCGTACCTTGTCATCTATGCTGCCATTGTTTCCATTATCATCTGGGTGATCTGGAATAAGACACAGCTTGGAAAAAACATGTATGCAATTGGAGGAAATCCTGATGCTGCAAAGGTTTCAGGCGTAAACGTTACAAAAAACCTGATCATTATTTATACAATTGCAGGTTTATTATATGGATTCTCCGGCGCCCTTGAAGCAGGACGTGTCGGAAGTGCCACAAACAACACAGGAAACATGTACGAACTTGACGCCATCGCAGCCTGCGTAGTAGGAGGCGTATCCCTATCAGGAGGTATCGGAACAGTTCCTGGAGTTATTACAGGGGTTCTCATTTTCCAGATCATCAACTACGGACTAGCCTTCCTTGGAGTCAGCCCTTACATCCAATTCATCGTAAAAGGAGCCATCATCATCCTGGCTGTAGCCTTTGATATGAGAAAACATGCCAAAAGGAAATAAGCCTGCGGCTAAAACCTTCAGCGGATATTCGCTGAAGGTTTTTTATTGAAGATTTCATTTCACCTGCTATCCATAGTATCTTTTGCGGTACTAAAGCGAGCTTTTCCTTTAAGCGATGTTTTGACCTCTTTAACCAGAATACAAACCGCAATAATTTAAATGGTTAATCGAGCCAAATCTGGCTTGCTAGAAGCGAAATCCCGATTTTCATGAGTTCAGGCATTTTTTCGGTTCTCTATACAATACTTATTTGTACATCCCCCTTCTTCAGCTCAACAAAAAAAGACCCGAACAGGCCCATAAATTTAAATTATTTGATTATGCCAAGTTTTTAGCCAAGCAGTTTGCCTGTACCGATGATAAAGATAAGTATGGCCAATAGCCCTAAAGATAAAAATAATGATGTCATACTCCTTATGCATGATTTCCAATCTTTCATCCCGCTAAGTCCAATGATGCATATAAAAAAAGAAAGGATGGTAAGAGTTAGGATTATGTTTAATAAAGTTTCAATTGAATTGAAAACACCTGTAAAACACACGAACAAAAACAATCCCCAACAAACAAATGACGCTATGAATGAGTAAAGGTTCATTCTTTGGGCCATGCTCCCCATTCCCTTCTCATATAAAATCGTTTCCCCATGCTGGACCGCCGAACGATAACTAAATTTTACCATATAATCAATTCGCGTTACAGAAAATGAAGCATAATCGCGGCACGACATAAAAAACCAGTGATGCTTCTTCACTGGTTTTCTTTATTCTGCTTTTATAATAGCAAGCAGTTTCTTACAGGCTGAAGATAGGGTCTGCACATCAATCAAGCCGCTCTGCTGCTCTTTGACTGTGTTGGCAGTTACCGTCTTGAGAATTTCAGCATTCTTTATAAACAATTCATTTTCAGCTTCTGGTACCTTGTCCCTCATTTGACGGGTACTCTGTTTCCGCAGCTGCGATATGGCCATGGCCACCTGGTTTTTCCATAGTGAAACGGCTGTCATGATAGATGTTTCGATTTTGTCAGCAAGCGCGGAATTGGCCTGAAGAATCAAGGTGATTTGCGGAGCGCTTTGCACAGCGACTTCACGGCTTAATTTCAAATCGTATAAACGCTGCTCCAATTTCTGGGCAGCATGCTCTTCCAGCTTTTCACCCAACATAACCCGGCTTGTGTCCCAGTTTCCCTGATTCACATCCAGCTCCATGGCTTTAAGCTTGATTTCCCCCGCAGCAATATGGCTATTAAGCAGGTGCAAAGATTCTTCATTGATGCGAGACAGCTTCTCCAGTAAAAACATATCAGATAACAGTGCTGTTCTGCAGCGTTCTGCTTTTATTGTCAGCCGGTCTATTTCCGCACTCGCCTTTTGGAATTTGGAAATCAGTTCTTGGGGTACTGCCCCCTTTTTGCCGAAAATTTTTCCCCAAAAGGAAGAATCATTCTCCAAAAGCTCGTTAGGGTCAAGCTCTGTAAGCTTTGCAGCAAGCATACTAATCACGTCACCCGCAAAGGCAATATCTCTTTTTTGAATATGCTTCAACAGCTTATCGGAGAGATAAGAAAGGTTCTGCTGAGCCTGTCCTCCAAACGACATGATTGCGGTATGATCCTTCAGATCCAGCTGATTGGCGAGCTCTTTAGCTTCTTCTTCCCGATTTTCCGCCGTTAACCACCCGGCTGCATCATGCGCCTCTCTAAGCCCCTGGCCATATCCTTCCATGATTGCCCCCGCCTCCAGGTCTCTAATCAAGATTCCCTCATGGCCTTCATCGAATGCCTGGCCACATCCAGTTCATAGTGGAGCTGGTCAATGTCATTCGATAAAGTCTGGAATAAGTCTTCTTCGATTGTTGCATTAAGCTCAGCAAGCATGCTGCGGGTATCCTGAAGCGTTTGTGTAATTTCCTTGCTTTTCCTTGGCTGCGAAGATAGCAGGATATACTTTTCAGTAAGCTCCACAGCCGAATCCAAATGAGAAAAATAAAAGTGCTCTGCAAGATAAAAACGTTTAGGTTCTTTTCTTGTAAGGTGATAAATTTTTCTGGTGATTCGCACTAATTCCAGCCTTTCTTTCAAAAATGAAAGTTGGCGGATTGATAATAAAGATTTATGCAAACGGTGAATTTTTGCTTTTGCTTCGTCAAGATTGCCTTTAATATATTGATATTCTTTTCTTGAAAGCCCATGCTTTCTCAAAAACCTGATCTTCAAATACAGAGAAACAAACAGGTACACCAATGCCCCAGCGCCCAATGCATAAGCACTTGAAAGCAAAAAGGTCTGATTAATGGCAAAGTAACTGCCAAGCCAAACAACAACTGCAGCAGGGATCGCAAAAAACAACTGAAGGACAACAGTAAAAAATGGATTCATTGTATATCGACTCCTGACTTATTCTCTATCAATATCGTATCATTTACCGGCCGAAAAAGTAAGAAAAAGTAAATCATATTCTCCGTATATTCTACATAAAACTGCGGATTTTTTCTATAGACCGCGGGTTTTACCAGCACTAAGCCCTAAGTCGTATTGTGCCCTGTATTATGCTGAATATCCAGTCTTCATCCATTTAACTCTACTGACACTTTAAGTCCGCCTTTTACTCTGAGAGAGACAAGCGGCTCAGGTATTATTTCTTTTTCTTTATGGCGGAACTCTGCTTTCTCTATTAAGACAGCAAGAATCAATACAGCTTCCATCATGGCAAAACGCGAGCCGATGCAGCCCCTGGGACCTCCGCCGAACGGAAAATACGTATATGGCTCATAGGACCTGCCTGGACTAAAGCGTTCTGGCTGGAAGGAATGCGGATCCTGGAAGACAGCTGGATTCCTGTGAATGGCATAAGGGGAAATGAGAAATGAGCTTTTATCAGGGAAGGTTTCCCCGAGAATATTAATTGACTGCCTGGACTCTCTTAAAATAATCCACGCAGGAGGATATAGCCTTAGAGTTTCCTCTATTACTTGCTTGGTATATCTAAGCTGCATAAAGGTTTCAAAACTATATGGCTTATGGCATTGCTTTACTTCAGCCAGCACCTTTTCCCTCGCTTCGGGATGCTTGCTCAATAGAAAGAACACCCATGTCAGAAGACTTGCGGTCGTTTCGTGGCCAGCTAAAAGCATAGTCATCATCTGATCCCTGATTTCTTCATCAGGGATAGGATTGCCATCTTCATCTTTCGTTTCCAGCAGCATGCCCAATAAAGAATCGTCGGGAATTTCCTGCTGTTTTGCTCTATTCAGGGTATTATATATCATCGTCTCCAGCTCTGAAATCGCATGCTTGTGATTGCGGTTACCCCTTGTTGGAAATCCAAGCGGAAGAATCAGCGGAGAAAACAGTGTGCCAGCTGTCTGTACAATGGTGGTATCCACTGCGTCCGATAGCCTTTGTTTATCTTCATCCACTGAAGCGTGAAACATAGTTTTGGTGATAATTGACAGTGTAAGCTGCATCATTTCTTCATGAACATCAATGACACTCCCATTTTGAAGGCCATCTGCAAGTTTTCCTGCTTCTTCAACTACAGTCCTGGCATAACTGTTAATTCGCTCTTTATAAAAAGCTGGCTGCATGTACTTCCTCTGCTGCTTGTGCTGATTATGTTCCGACGTCAGGAGGCCGTCTCCTACTGTTCGCCTCAGCACGTTTGAAGACCGCCCTTTTACGAGCCCGCTTTCATGAGTGACAAGCAAAGCCCTGATAAACTCCGGGGAATTTACCACATACGTGGATTGAAAGGTGCCTGTTCTTAAAGAAACAACATCTCCTTTATCAGCTGTTTCCACCAAAAAGCCAAGCGGATCACGCTGAAAGTGAAAGAAATTCCTCACTCTCGACCGGTCAATATCAATCACTCTGCTCATAGAAACCCTCCATTTTCTGTAATGCGGTACGTCTTCCAAGCTTATCAGATTCATCACTGATTTTCCGTTTTCAGCATGCTGCCATCGCGTCGGAATGCGCTCTCTAATTCCCGGGGCCGAAGCCAGGTTTAGAAACATAAATTCCATCATTGCCAAACTCCTGCTGCAGCATTCTGAGGACTACTTTATATGCGGTTGGATTGTACCATTTTTCCATGCCTGTTTTTTTATAAATCTCATATATCCCGAGGTTTTCTGTTCGCTCTCCCCTGCTTCCGTCTCCCATCCAATAATCATCAATGACAACCCGGTCAGCAATGTTCTTCAGCTTTTTTGGAAATTCCCTTGAACACGGAAGGAGCGGAGAAACGGCTGCCTGAGCAGTAATACCAGCTTCCCTGATTGCTTTTAAGGCCTCCATCCTGGCTTGAATAGGAGGAGCTGACGGGGAAAAGGCTTTTCTGATATCTTCTTTATCCGTTTCAATTGTCATGGATACTCTAATCTTGTCTCCAAATTCCTTAAACAAGTCTATATCGCGCTTTACAAGAGGAGAGCGTGTTTGAACGTGAAGAAAATCCGGACTATCATCAAGCATGACCTCCAGCAGACTGCGGGTTAGATTTGTTTTAACCTCTATAGGCTGATACGGATCTGTAGAGGATGACATAAAAATGGCGACAATCCCCTTCTTCCTCGCCTTCGCCAATTCCTTTTTCAGCAGCTCAGCGGCATTTGTCTTCACATCCACCCAGCTTCCCCACTCTTCTTCGCGGTACAGCGAAAGCGGAAGCTGCCTGACATAACAATATTCACACGCAAATGAGCATCCAGCGTAAGGATTCAATGAATGTGTATAATCATCCAATGCTCCTTTCCCAGGGGTCAGGATGCTTTTGGAGACAATATCTTTCAGCTGTAATTTCACTTTATCACCTTTCTATTAGAAGATTGTAGCTATCTATATTTAATTGCTAAGATTATTTTTCTTATATAAAGACACTTTTAAACTTGCCAGCCCAATTCCTCTCAGAAAGCTGGGCAACCATCAGCAAAGGCCAACGTTATCTATATAAAAAGTGTATCACGGACAGGTGTAAAAACCACTTTATCAGCTTTTCGTTCCATATAAAAAGGACCCAAGCCAAAGCTTAAGTCCAGGGGAAATATAGCATGTCATAGAGAAAACAGTTTGATGCCGTATGAATCAAGCACCCACTGCGGCACGAAGAATCTCGCTGTTAAAAGCGGATCGACGATTTGGGAGATCTGGGCCTGCCCAACTGCACTCATCAGCATGGTCATATGATTGATCGTTAAATCTGTATGTGGAAGAAGTAAATCTATCATTTCTTCCACTGACTTTTTTGACGCCTCATCTAAAGTCGGCGCAGACACGATGGTTGCAGCGCCTTCATCTGAAAGCAGGACCGGATGTTCAATCGACTGACCTTTGATCACCGATAGCGTAACAGTTACCTTGCCGGGAATTTCAATGCCGGATACACCAACTTCACCGTCACCCATTGCAGCATGAAGATCGCCCAGTGCAAATAGGGCACCTTCCGCAAAAACAGGGAAAAGCAGGGTTGCTCCTTCCGTGATTAATTTCGTATCCATATTCCCGCCATGGGCCCCAGGCGTTCCGCAAGATACCGGCTCCCCCTCTGGTGCAACGCCAATTACGCCAATCATCGGATTCAGCGGAATATGAAGGCGCTCATCAAAAATTGCTTTTCCCTCTTTAATCGGGATCATCTTTGCTTCAAACTCCTGAAGCCTATGTCCCATCACTCCTAAATCAGGGCCTACCGTCATCACTCCTAAATCGCCTAACTCTATCTTTTCTATTTTGACTGCCAAAATATCTCCAGGCTGTGCTGTTTCTACAAAAATCGGCCCAGTTGCCGGATTGATCCTGTCCCAGTCAATAGAGTTAATTCCTGTATCGTTTGAAGTAATTTGATTCTCGAAACAATCATAGGTTTCAATTGTTATCGTTGAACCGGCACCCACACTCTGTATAGGCTCATTTTTTTTGCTGAAGGCATAAATGGCTTGTTGCTTGCATTCTACAATTTCCACCGAGAAAACCCCTTTAACGATTTTTTCTATTATTATACGTAATCACACTAAATAATTAAACTAATTAGAATTATCTAAATTAGACTAACTAATATATTGACACCAAACCTTCAGCGAACTAAACTATTAACATCGTAAATGAGTGCTGCAACAATACTCGAAAGCAGCATTCTATCAAAATATGACAGAAAATTCTAATACCGTTAGAACAGGAGGAAATAAGATGGCACAAGCACAGAAAACAACCGGAACTGCCGCCGGGCAGCCTCCTTCAAAAGGCTATAAACAGGAATTAAACCGGGTGTTAACCTTTAAGGATTTACTCATTTATGGAATGATCTTTATGGTCCCCATTGCCCCAATGAGTGTATATGGCATCGTTTCTAAAGAAAGCTTCGGGATGGTCCCGCTTGTCTACCTGGTCGGCATCATCGCAATGGTATTTACGGCACTCAGCTATAGCAGAATGAGCCGCGAATTCCCTGTTGCGGGTTCTGTTTATTCATATGTCCAGAGGGGACTGAATCCTCATATCGGGTTTTTATCAGGCTGGATGATACTGGTGGATTATATTTTGGCTCCTGCCCTGTTATATGCATTCTCAGGTCTATGGCTTCATACTCTAGCCCCGTCAATCCCTGCATTTGTCTGGGTGCTTGCCTTTATCGCCATTAATACCATCGTGAATGCAGTAGGCATCCAAATGGCTGCCCGGGCCAATTTTATTCTTTTAGGGATTGAATTGATTGCCTTGTTAATTTTCATTGGCTATGCGTTAAAGTTTGTTTTCGCTGACGGAATGGGTGCGGGCGGATTCGCTATAGCCCCTTTATTTCAATCCGAGCACGTAAATCTCGGTTTTATTGCAACAGCAACATCTATCGCTGTATTAAGTTTTCTCGGCTTTGACGGCATCAGCACGCTGTCTGAGGAAACAAAAAATCCAACACGGACAGTCGGAAAGGCAACAGTGGCTGCACTGATCATACTAGGACTGATTTTCATGGCAGAAACCTACATGGCGGCCCTTATTCATCCAGCATACAAAAATCTTGATCCGGATATGGGGTTCTTCGATATTGCCAGGGAAGCCGGCGGAAGCTTTCTTTATTACATGCTGATCATTGTCAATGTCCTGGCATCCGGCATTGCAAATGCACTAGCCGCACAGTCAGCCATTTCAAGGATTTTGTATTCCATGAGCCGTGATAAGCTTCTGCCTGGTTCAAGCTTTCTCGGGAAAATCCACCCGAAATATAAAACGCCGTTCAACGCCACTCTTTTTGTCGGAGGCTTGTCTGTAATTGCTGCCAATTTTTTATCCATTGAAACCATTATCAAGTTTGTAAACTTCGGAGCATTAACATCCTTTATGCTGCTCAATATTACGGTGTTTGTGTATTTTTATATCAAAAAGAAATTTCGCAGCTTTAAAGAGTCCATTAAATACTTGGTGCTTCCTCTTGTTGGCTTTGCGATTATCGCTTACGTATGGTCCGGATTCGATAAAATGACCTTCCTCGCCGGTTTCAGCTGGCTATTGATCGGGATTATTGTCGGTGCCGTTAAATCAAAAGGATATAAAGTAGTTCCTGAAGTTTTGAAGGATATGTAGATATTAACCGGGACTTATTTTACTGAGCAAAACGGGCAGGCGGAGGTTTGTTAACCTCTAGAAAGGATTTCACGAAGACACAGAATCTAACAAAACCACGAAAAAGGAGATGCAGCGCTGCATCTCCTTTTTAGTCTTTATTATCAGAAAACCTGTTTTCCGCTTTAATAAAATCAGCTGAATGATGAGTCGCCATGATTCCATGGTAGCTGATGTCCAGGCCAATTTCTTCTTCTTCCTCTGTTGAACGGATTGGAACCCAGATTTTTATCAGCTTTAAACCAAACCAAGTTAATAAAAAGCCCCATGCACATAAAACAGCCAATCCGAGAAGCTGTATGGCAAGCAGTTTCCATCCGCCTCCTGTAAAAAGGCCGCCATCTCCTGAGAAAAGCCCTACTGCTATGGTTCCCCATATTCCTGAAGCGGCATGGACAGGAAAGGCACCAACCGGATCATCAATTTGTTTCGCTTCCAGCCAGCTTGTCGCAGCAAGCATAATCATACCTGCTGAGGCACCAATAAAAATCGCGGCACCGTCACTGACATAGGCGCAGCCTGCCGTAATGCCGACAAGTCCTGCCAGGGAGCCGTTAATTACAGCCGGTGCATCTGAACGCCCGTAAATAAATAATGTATAAATCAGGCAAGCAGCCCCGCCTGATGCAGCAGATAGCATGGTCACAATAGCAATATGCCCAATCCGGCCGTCAGTTGCCTGCAGAGTGCTGCCGGCATTGAAACCAAACCAGCCAAACCAAAGTAAAAATGCCCCCACAGAGGCTAAAGGAAGATTGCTCGGCAAGGCAACAGAGCTTGCCGGGCCTAAGGTAAACTTTCCTGCTCTCGGCCCGATAAGCTTAGCCGCCGCCAATGCAGAGAACCCTCCCAAGGCATGAATCACAGCAGACCCCGCAAAATCCTGCATTCCCAACTTGCCCAGCCACCCGCCTCCCCATACCCAGTGTCCGGCAATAGGATAAATAAAGGCCGTCATCAGCACAACATATAACAAATAAGCACGGAAATTAATCCGTTCAGCCACTGCGCCTGAAACAATGGAGACAACCGCAATGACAAAGGCTGCTTGAAACAGCCAAAAGGTGTCATTCGATATCGAAAGTTTCAAGTGGGAAAGATCACCGTTTAACAAAAAGCCGCTTTTCCCTGAGACTCCCAGATAATCAGCGCCCCACATCAAGCCAAAACCAGCCAGATAATAACAAAGCGTGCCGATTGTAATATCCGCAAATACCTTCATTATGATATTAACGCTATTTTTCGAACGCACAAATCCCGCCTCCAGCAAGGCAAATCCGCCTTCCATCAGCAAAATCATAGCTGCGGTAAGAACAACCCAGATGGTATCAAGACCTGCATGTATTTCATGTATCGTCATTTTTCATTGTCCCTCCATTCCCTGATTTCTTCTATTAAGGAATGCGGCAGAACAATCCTTTCCTTTACAGGGTCTTCCTTTAGCATCGCAGCCATTTCATTCATTTCATTTATCTGCCTTTTTAATTGCTCAATAGCCGCAAACCGTTCTTTTACATGCACTAAATACTCCACAGCCTGATGATGCGCGGGAGGGCGGCCCGCAAAAAACTTTCTCACTGAAGACAATGACTGATACCAGGCTTCCTCCGCTCTTTTTTTCTGTTCATATTTTTTAATCTTTTCTTTAATCCTGTCAATCTCGTGATTTCGTTTATCTCTAAGACTTTTAAATATTTTAATCATTTCTTCATAAGGAACGGTAAAAGCAATATTCTGGTAATACTCATCATATACATCCATGTTATATCTCCTCACATGAAAATGTCACTTTTTCTGATTATATGAATAATTGTCCCTCAAGTCAACAAAACAACCGCAGCTTTGGCAATGGACGAATACTTCATATGGCCTGTGATAAGCACCCTAAATAACCGGTTTAAAATTGAACATAAAAAAGAGATCCCGCTATACTGCCCAAAGCGAAACCTTGAATTATTATGATAACTGCAGGAATAGCAGCTTCAGTTCTTCTTCTGTGAGATTTTTCCACTGTCCCCGTTCCAGTCCATTTAAAAGGATATTCATGATCCTTACTCTTTCCAGCTTCTCCACTTTATATCCGAGTTCTTTGCACATCCTCCTTATTTGACGGTTAAGTCCTTGTGTCAGAATGATCCTGAACACAAATTCATTGATCTTTTGTACGTCACAACGCTTTGTCACCGTGCCCAATATCTCTACCCCATCAGACATCTTTTCAATGAAAGCATCTGTGATGGAATGATCCACAGTGACAATATATTCTTTTTCATGCATATTTCCGGAATGCATGATTTTATTGACAATATCTCCGTCATTCGTCAATAAAATCAATCCAACGGAATCCTTATCCAGCCGGCCGACCGGAAAAATCCTTTCAGGGAAATGAATAAAGTCTATAATATTTCCTTCCACATCCTTCGCTGCCGTACAGGTAATGCCTGCAGGCTTATTCAGCATCAGATACACATGCTCCTTTTTACAGGGGATAGGCTTTCCGTCAATTAAAATATCATCATTATATTCAACGAGTGTATCCTTCATACAAACCAGCCCATTTACCGTGATTCTCCCAGCCATAATCAGCCGGTCCGTTTCCCTCCTTGAGCAATAGCCTGTCTCACTTATATACTTATTAATTCTCATGTCCAACCTGCCTTCGTCTGATTCTGCTATTCTAGCTGAAATACAAAATAAAAACACCTGATTTTTTTAGTAACAAGTTCGGTTTTTGAGCATAAAAATTTAAAAACAAAATTCGCATACAAATCAGCAATCCAATTCACAACTGAATTGGACTGCATCTTTTGGTTGGTTGTTCATTTAGGGGATTTTAGCACCCGGGTTCGGACTCTTTAGCAAGGTGACAAAAGTATTGTCAGTATGCTAATCGCCATGTGATTTGGTGTGTATAAATGATCAAGAAGATTTCTGGATATTTATGTTAAAATGATAGGAAGACTTGTTCAACTAACGGAACAGTAATGTTTAAGTAGGATTTACTGTTTGCGGTATAAAGTTTGAGAAAAGGACTTTTTAAAGGAGTTATTTATGGAAAGGGTAAAAACAAATTCGGAAGAGTACGATGATCCTATACTATATGATAAGGAAAATGAGAAGTATGTTGAGGATCTTTCTTATTTAATTAAATGGGCCTCAAAAAGCGAGGGCTTACCAATAATTGATTTAGCCTGCGGAACAGGCCGGGCAACCATTCCTTTAGCAAGATTAGGTTATAGGCTCATAGGAGTTGATATCCATAAAGGAATGTTGCGTGAGGCGAAAAAGAAGTCATCAGAACTTGAATTGCAAATTGAATGGGTTGAACAGGATTGTACTAAGTTTAACTTAAATGTTAAGAGTAAACTTATATTTTCTGTGGGAAATTCGTTTCAGCACTTTCTTACGAATGAGGAACAGGATGGGCTATTCTCATCTGTAAATAAACATTTAGAACATGGCGGTGTCTTTATTTTTAACACAAGATTCCCTAGTCCTGAAGAGTTATTCCAGCCTGATACTGAAGAATATTGGAAGTCATATATAGATAAAGATACTTCAAATAAGGTGGATGTATTTACGATTAGCAGATATGATTCTTTGAGGCAAATTCAAAACTATGCAACCATTAGAAAATACCTAAACAATGAAGGTAAAATTATAGACGAAAAAAGAACTAATATAAGATTACGCTATGTCTTCCCAAAAGAGATGGAAAGAATCTTATTATTTAACAGCTTGGAGATAGTGAGCATATTTAAAGATTGGAAGGAAACGCCTATTTCAAACGATAGTTACGAGTTAATTTATGTATGTAAAAAAGTGTAAAACTTAACTTGAATAATTCTAAAATTCTCTGTAGTTTGTGAAACGATACTCTTAAGCTATGGCTGCTGATATTACAAAGTTAGCAACAAAAAAAAGCTCGAAGCATAATAGCTCCGAGCTTTTTTTGTTGCTAACTTTGCCGTTCAACTGCGAATTACTTGCACTTTAAAACTGAACCGTTATTTTTTAGTATCAGATGTTTTGGCTTTATTACTTCTTCATCATCGCTTTCCAGAATTCACCCGCAATCGCTTTGTAGCCGCTTAGTGATAAATGGATATTTTGCTTATTTGTAATATATTCTTTGTATTTTTTAGCAATCAGCGATTCTGTCGCTATATAGGTATCCTTATATTGCATGGTAACTGTCTGAATCGATGCGTTAAGCGCTTTCAAAAGCGGCAGTAATGCTGCCTGCTGATCCTTTGGCATATATGGATATGGATTATAATAGCCCATTACATACACCTTCACATGCGGGTTAAGCTTGTGGATAGTGGAAAGGATTGTCTGCAGATTCGAGCTCACGGCAGAAATGGCTTCCGATACATGCGCTGGGTCATTAAGCTTGCCGAGAAGGTCATTCGCTCCTATATCCAGGGTGATGTGTGTGGCTTCTTTTACTTCTTTTCTTATCTTCCCGCTTTTTAGAAGGTCTGTTTTGACCTGTGCAGATGTATAGCCGGGAACACCAAAGTTATCGAAATCATCGAGCTTATATTTGTACTTATTCGCTGAAAAGTCTCCTGCAAGATAATCCGCATAGCTGTAGTCGATATAGCCATTGGGTGTCTGCCCTGCCGCCAAAGAGTCTCCTAATGCAACATACTGCACGTGCTGAGGAAGGTCCTTCTGCACTGGTTTTGCCATGGCGCTAAAAGGAAGCCCAATACACAAAACACCGGCCAGAGCCAAGCTGGCCGCTTTCTTTTTCCCGTTCATCACAATCTCCCCTTTTGGTATAATATACCTAAAATCAACTCCTCTCCTAAATTCTTTTCTCCTGATAATAAATCCTTCACACCCTGAACAATTATTTTTCGGCAAAAAACTACATATAAAAAACAAAGCCACTTGAAAGGTTTTTTTAAAGATTACCTTTGTAAATTAGCCGATCTATTGGAACGCAGGAATCTTCTCTTTTACCGGGCGTGCGGTGAGCCTCCCTGCATTCCTCCTATTTTTTCCAACACATTCAGAAAATGTGTTGGATAACCGACATATCCTTTGTTTCTGATTATTGATAATGGTTTTCTCTATAATTACAATGAAATTGCACAGCGAACAACGTGTTGTATATTTATTTAAAAAGATATAGAGGAACTGAATAAATTTGTATAAGAAAAATTATATAGTGTTATCACCGCTAATAAGAGGAGGTAAAAATTCAATGGATATTCAAGTCTCAAATGTCAGTAAAAGTTTTGAAAAAAAGACAGTTTTAAAAGATATTACGCTTATGATTCCAACTGGAGAAATATGTTGTTTGCTCGGTCCTTCGGGTTCGGGAAAAACAACGATGATTCGCCTGATGATAGGAGCTATTGCTGCGGATAACGGAACCATCTATTATGAAGACGTGCAAATGCCTAATATGAACATGTTAAAAAAGATAGGGTATATGCCACAGAACGATGCTTTGTATGACGACTTATCCGCTGAAGCTAATTTACGATTTTTTGCAGGACTTTATCATTTAGATAAAGTTCAATTAGAAAAGCGTATTGATGAGGTACTTTATTTAGTAAATTTAGCTGAGTATCGAAAAAAATTGGTAAAAAATTTTTCTGGGGGTATGAAAAAGCGGCTATCGCTTGCGGCTGCCATTTTGCATTCTCCTGAAGTTTTATTCTTGGATGAACCGACAGTTGGAATCGACCCTGTCTTACGTCGAACGATATGGGATCAGTTTCAGGAAATTAAAAAATCAGGAACAACCATTATTGTTTCCACACATGTTATGGACGAAGTGACAGAGTGCGATAAAGCAGCACTCATTTATAACGGTTCCTTGATTCAATATGATACTGTCAAAAATTTACTTAACAAAACTGAAAGTGGACGAGTCGAAGAACTGTTCTTTATTGCTTCAAATGATTCAGAGGGTGGTGTTGGACAATGATGAACTTAGCTAAACGTGTCATTCTCCAAACGTTAAATGACAAACGAAGCGTAATGATGATTTTAGTTGCACCGCTATTTGCTTTGACCTTGATTTATTTCCTCCTTGGTAATTCAAGTTATGTACCTTCAGTTGGAATAAATAAAAATACAATGCCTGTACCTCTTGTAACAGCGTTAAAAGCACAAGATTTAAAAGTTGTAAATGTTTCAAACAATGATGCTCAACATGCAAAACATTATTTGAAAGAACATAAAAATGTGGATGCGATTTTCACTATCTCAAAAAGCTCAGGAACGACTATTACAATGTTTGAATCTTCATCTAAGGGTGCAAAGGCAGTAAATGAAATTCAAAAGGCGATGACTTCATTAAATCCTTCGGCAAAAGTAAAAATGTCCTATGTCTATGGGTCGCAAGGTGGGTCAACATTTGATTCCCTCGGATATGTGTTTCTTGGTCTCTTCTCATTCTTGCTAGTGTTTATCATTTCGGGGATGGCACTTGTTAGGGAACGAAGTGGCGGAACTTTGGAAAGGTTGATGATGACACCAATCAAACGTGGTGAAGTCATTCTTGGTTACACGATTGGATACGGAGTATTTGCGATTATTCAAGCAATTCTTATTGTGTTCTATTCCTTTTATGTGCTGAAATTAAGTTCAGTCGGGAATATTGGCTGGATTATGGCCGCAATGGTTTTATTAGCGGTTACAGCCGTTTCATTTGGTGCGATGATTTCTGTATTTGCTAGTTCAGAACTGCAAGTCGTGCAAATGATCCCTTTTACTATTATTCCGCAAGTCTTCTTTTCGGGACTGATTCCATTAGACCTGATTCCATATCATCTGGGGAATCTGTGTTATATTATGCCAGTTTATTATGGTGCAGCGGCAATTAAGAGTGTAATGCTTTATGGTGATGGTTTCCTTCAAATCTGGGGTTATCTTCTTGGTCTAGTGGCATATGCTCTTCTGTTATACCTATTAAACACACACGCATTGAAAAAATTCAGAAAACTATAATATTCCTTATTGTGGTTTTGGTTTATGCTGCTTTTGAAATGGATGTTGCCAACGAATTTTGAGCATTAAATAATAAAACGCCCTGAGAATAAAAACTCAGAGCGTTTTTCTACGCTAATATAAATGCTAATTGGAGTGTTAATCAAGGTTGATTTGCTGTGAATTGATTTTGTATTTCACATCCGAACCCCTAATCTTTGGGATGATGCTGTTTTTGTTATTATGGAATGAATTGTTCAGTTATTTTCACTATTACACCATTTTTAACGGTGATATGGAAGGGAATATAGCGGTACCGCTTCTTTTTCATTTCCTTAGTGAACGCTGACAAAGATAATCTTTGTTTTTTTATATCGTTTGTTTTATCTATTTGATAAGTCACCATTGTAATGACGGCACTTTTCGAGATTTTTAAGCTGCGGATTTTTTTATTCACATTGCGTATGTAATAATCATCCGGCACATAGCATTTTCCTTTATACCAGTAGCATTCGTGGTCCTTTTGCGCTTCCTGGTTGGCGCGTTCGCCCCTATACCATTGGATATAATCGGCTTTTGCAGTAACACCTTTGCTGCTTGTATTCATGGATGTAAAATATGTAGTTGCATTCGTACTGGATGAAGCGGCAGATGCAAGAGCAGATGGCAGCAGAGTCATGATGGCAATCAAGAAAATCAGGCACTTTTTCATATCTCATTCCTCCAAACGAATAGTAATTCCATATAACTATATGAGAATTTGAGAAAAATTAATCCCCTTGTTATCTATTTCGGTTCTATAATCCTATACCCTTTTATTATTTGAGCTATTCCTATTTTTTTATTTACCATTAATTGGACTATTTTCAAGTCTCTGTTGCCCGCTGAATCCATAACTAAGAAATCCCTGCTCTTCAATGAAACTCTTCTGATTTTCTATCTATTAATTCTTTGCTAAATCTCCGCGTGACAGCAGACAAGCAAGCAAAAGCGATCCTCCATAACGGAGAATCGCCAGTGCGGACAGATTTAGATTTTACACTAAGCTTATATAATCGGTACTTTTTAAATAAAAGATTTGTGATTGATAGTCTCCTCCGCGAATGGCGTGCTGGCTGTTAGCGCCGTTAAACTCTGTAGGAAGCGGAAGGCCTGAGTTCATTAGCTCATCTCCATAATAATACCGGTCCTCCCCTTGCACTTCATACACAAGTGATTCATCCAGCCCGGCCAGCCGCAATGTCTGAAGCTTCGGAGGATTCGCCCCGCCCAGAACCTTATACCATCCGGCCAATGCTTCTTTTCCGTCTTTTGAGACGACAATCCATGCTGTTTCATTTCCATGGAACGGGTTTAACAGACGATAGAAATCGCCATCCCTGATTAAGCTGCGCCGCTGTTTATACAAAGATACTTGAGCTTTAATCTCCTCTCTCTCCTCTTCAGAGAGTTTCAGAGGATCAAGTTCATATCCAAAGGTTCCAAAGTAAGCAGTATTCGCTCTGGTTGACAGCGGTACATTACGCAGCGTCTGGTGATTGGGCACAGCAGAAACATGAGAGCCCATGCTGTACAGAGGGTAGGCCAGCGAAGTTCCGTACTGAATTTTCAATCTTTCTACAGCATCAGTATCATCGCTTGTCCAGGCTTGCGGAGCATAATACATCATTCCCGGATCAAAACGCCCCCCGCCGCCTGCACATGATTCAAACAATACATGCGGAAATTCTGCCGTTAAACGCTCATACAGCTGATAGACTCCCAGGATATAGCGATGAAAAAACTCTCCCTGCTGATCTGCACGAAGCTTTGCAGAAAAAGCTTCTGTGATATTCCTGTTCATATCCCACTTAATATAGGAAAGTCCTGTTTCTTCGATGATATTTGATATTTTACCATACATATAATCAACAATTTCCGCTCTTGAAAAATCCAGAACCAGCTGATTTCTGCCGAGAGTACGGTGCTGATCAGGCATTCCCACCGCCCAATCGGGATGGTTTCTGAATAAATCACTGTCCGGACTGATCATTTCCGGCTCAAACCACAGCCCAAACTTCATTCCTTCATGCTGAATTTTCCCAGCAAGGCTTTTTAGACCATTGGGAAGCTTCTGCTCATCAACATGCCAATCCCCAAGCGATGATGTGTCATCATTTCTTTTTCCAAACCAGCCATCATCAAGGACAAATAGCTCAATGCCCAGCTCGCTTGCAGACTCGGCTATTTCCGCCAATTTATCCTCATTAAAGTCGAAATAGGTCGCTTCCCAGTTATTGATCAGCACTGGACGCTCTTCTTCTTTCCATCGGGATGGAATCAAGTTTTCTCTATATAAATCATGAAAACCCTGGCTCATTCCATTCATGCCCCTATCCGAATACACCATGACCACTTCAGGAGTTTGAAAAGATTCTTCAGGGTTTATATCCCACCTGAACTGAAAGGGGTGAATGCCTGCTGTTACTCTTGTCATATCATAATGATCGACTTCTGCCTGCATGATAAAATTGCTGCTGTAAACAAAATTAAAGCCAAACACCTCTCCGCTGTGTTCGGTAGCATCAGGTCTTTTCAGTGCCAAAAATGGGTTATGGTGGTGAGAGCTTGCACCGCGAAGACTGGCAATCGATTGAATGCCCGTTTCCAGTTTTCTTTCCTTGATATGCCTCTCCCTTGACCAGGCTCCGGCCAGATGGGTAAAAATAAACTCTTTATCAGGAAAATCAATAGAAGCCCCCATCATTCTATCAAGTATCAATGCTTCTGCACCTTCATTTTTCAATGAAGCACTCCTTGTGATAACAGGCTTACCAAGAAAGATAGAGTATTGTAAGGTTAGCTCTGCCTTCAAGTACTCATCCTTAAGAATAATCTGCAGGGTACTGGCACTGTCTTTCTTTTCAGAATAAGTTGCAGGCAATCCTTCCAACTTTGGCTTTCCATTCAAAAGTCTGTATGTTTCATATTTAAAATCCGGAGTATGGTTTTCATTTTTCCTGTACACACTTATTGCAGGCTCCCGGAAATCTGAATTTCCGTAAACCGGATATTCCTGCCGGAGAGTTTCAAGGCAAAAGGCGGGATCATCAGGATATATGTGGCAGCTTGCCGCTGTCGGGACATCATAGGCCTGCATATGAGAAAAATCTTCTCTGTGACGCAGTGCTTTTCCGTAATAAAGATGGCCCAACTGGCCATTCTTCATGACATGAAATATGTAACTCACAAGCCCATTTGTCAGATGGAATTGCTTTTTCTCTTCATTCACGTGTATCAGCATAATCTTCCTCTTTTCCTGCCTTTTTTTGATCAGCATTGCGGCTTCCCTCTATTAACATCTTAAAACTATCCAGCACAGGAAAAGGCTTCTATGGTTCAGACTTTTACTGTGCTGATATAATTTCTTCTTATAGCAATCTAGATTCTATCCAGAGTGAATTCAAATTCTAAATCCTGATCTGCCAAAAGGAGATGTTCCTGGTGAACCGGTGCTCCCCAGCTGTCATCTCCGCCGACACCCATTTGTACTCCCGCAACCGTAACGACTGTAAAATGTGTTTTCGGAAGTTCATAGTGATGCTGGGCATTTTCAAGTTCAAAGGCTGTATAAGGAGATACATTGCACTCAAGCGGTTCACCAACTGAAGCGATTTTTATTCCCTGTCCAAGCTTGTCTGCAATCTTCAATTCACGTACACCTGTCCGGTTTCCAGATTCCTGAGGCATAAGATAAGAAGAAATATTTTCTGAAACACTATTTTTAAAGATTCCGAGCCTTGCACCCATAGAACGGTCAGAATAGTTCTCTTCAGGGCCCATTGCATACCATTCAAGCTGATCATAATCTGCCGGAACCTTAAAGGTGACCGCAAAAATCGGCAGCTGCGGGAGCTTTGCGGCTCCTTTGTAAACAGAACGGACACGAACATGTCCAGCGCTGTCAATTGTGTATTTCATCATGACACCAATTTCTCCGCTGATGGAAAATTTATAGGTAAAGATGATGCTAACATACCCATTTTCTTCTTCAACAACAATGTCTGTGCATCTGCGTGCCATGCTTGCTGTATGCCAGCAGCCTGATTCGAACATTTGAGAGTAGCCTCTGTCATTATCTGTTGTGGCTCTCCAAAACAATGGTGCCGGAGGAAGGGAAATCATCTCTCTGCCATCATAAACCAGGGAAACAAGACTGCCGGCCTGCTTGGAGAAGATCGCCCGGAAATCCTTGCCGTGCACCCCGATATTCACATCGCCCTGGATAACCTTCAGCTCTTCTATGCTTTCTTTCGAAGGAGCCGCATGCTGAGCTTCCACTTGAAATACATACTGCCCAAATGCCATTTCATATCCGGACTTTGCCCAATCCCGGTTTTCCCTGGTCCGGAAAAAGGTTTGGATACAATATTCTCCTGAACGTTCCGCCACATCGGCAGGCCAGTTAAAGTGAGCACGCCCTTCGCTTTGCGGCGCAACAGCTGTTTCCAGTACACCCCGAAATACTTCCCTGCCCTCAAGGAACAAAATGTACTCCAAATCATAGCCCGATGTATCTGTGAAAAGACTGTCATTAATGATGGTGACTCCTTCTCTGTCCGGCTGCAGTTTGAAGTCCTGATACAAAAATTTCACTTCCTGCATCTTTGGAGACAGGTTGCGGTCGGCATACACAATTCCATTGGTGCAGAAGCCGTAATCTGTCGGCCGGTCCTCAAAGTCTCCGCCATAAGCAAGGAATTCCTCTCCGTAACGATCTTTTTTTATAAGGGATTGATCAATATAATCCCATATAAAGCCACCCTGATACATAGGATATTTCTTTTCTAAATCTGTGTATTTATACATGCCTCCCAAAGAATTCCCCATTGCATGCATATATTCGCAGCTGATGTAAGGCTTCTCCGGGTTTTCAGTTAAGTATGTCTCAATTTCAGCCGGCTTCGCGTACATTCTGCTTTCCATATCGCTTGTGTCATTATAATTGCGGTCATAAAAAACACCCTCATAATGGACAAGCCTGCTCGGATCTGCTTTTTTAAAATATTGGGAAACACTCAGGATCACTTCACCAGCATATGATTCATTCCCGCAAGACCATATCAGGATGGAAGGATGATTTTTATCGCGCTCGAGCATAGATACAGCCCGGTCGATGACAATATCCCTCCATTCCGGTTTGTTTCCGGGAATATTCCATGAAGGCTCAACCACACCCATCTTCTGCCAGGATCCATGTGTTTCCAAATTCATCTCATCAATCACATATACGCCGTATTCATCACATAATTCATACCAATAGCTTTGATTCGGATAGTGAGACGTGCGGACTGCATTAATGTTATTTCGCTTCAGTGTTTTAATGTCCCAGAGCATATCTTCCTTCGTTATGGCACGTCCAGTCCGGCAATTGAATTCATGCCGGTTAACGCCTTTAAAAACGATGCGCTTTCCGTTTAATGTCATCAACTTGTTAACCATCTCAAACCTTCTGAAACCGACCTTCTGCGGAACAACCTCTAATAAATGCCCGTCTTCATCAAACACTTGAATATACAGCTTGTATAAATAAGGGCTTTCTGCGCTCCAGAGCTCCGGATTATCCAGATTCAGCGACAAACTCGATCTCCCGCCAGCATATTCCCCTGTTCCTGAGGCAACTTTACTTCCGTTTGCATCAAACAATTCCCCAGTGATTTTAGAAGGAACACGATTTTCAGCTAAAAATGAAAGATCTGCTTTTAGAGAACCCTTAGTAAATGTTGAATCCAGATCAGCATGAATGTGAAGATCTCTTATATGAATCTCCGGAATTGTATAAAGGTACACATCACGGAATATACCGGAAAACCTCCAAAAATCCTGGTCTTCAAGCCAGCTTCCGGTACTCCTTTGGTACACTTCAACCGCAAGCTTATTGTTCCCTTCCGAAAGAAAAGGAGTAAGTTCAAATTCTGAGGGTGTGAAGGAGTCCTCACTGTATCCCACAAATTCTCCGTTCATCCACACATAAAAAGCGGATTCTACACCTTGAAAAGAAATATAGACTGGCTTGCCCTGCATGTTTTGCGGAAGTGTAAATTCCTTCACATAACTTCCCACAGGATTATGGTCCATCGGAATTTCCGGGGGACGGATATCAGCAAGGCCATCCCACGGATACATGGTATTCACGTATTGAGGTTTTCCGTAACCCTGCATTTGGATATGCCCGGGGACCTTGATGTCTCCCCAGCCCGAGCAATTAAAGTCTTTTTCATAAAAATGTTCAGGGCGGCAGCCAGGATTGGTGCTGTAAGCAAATTTCCAGTTTCCGTTCAAAACATGCTTCATGTTCATCTGTCCTGCACTTTTTGCCTCCTCAAGCGTCTCGTAGTAAACATGGTCGGAGTGTGCCGGAAGTCTATTTACTGCGTATTTATTCAAATCACTTAACCAGCTGATTTCAGGTTTCATTTCCATATCTTTAACATCCTGCCTTTCGATTTGTTATTTTACCGATCCCATCATGCCTGCAACAAAATGCCTTTGCATAATAAAGAAAATGAGTGCAGCCGGCAGTGTCGCAATGACGATGGCTGTCATAATGATGCCATAATCCGGAGAATAGCTTGATCCTAAGTTAGAAATAAGGAGCGGCAGTGTCTGCTTTTCCGGAGACTGCAGAATAACGAGCGGCCATAAGTAACTGTTCCAGCTGGCCATGAACGTAATAATGGCACCAGCTGCATAGGTTGTTTTCATGGTTGGTACATAAATCCTGAAAAACACGCCCAGCTCTGATAAACCATCAATTCGTCCTGCTTCAAGGATATCCTTGGGAAACATTTTTGTACTTTGCCTAAAGAAAAAGATCAGAAAGGCTGTCGTCACTGTCGGCAAAACAACTGCTGTCAGCGTATCGATTCCGAGAAAAGGAAGTGTCTGCGAAATGGTTCCAAACATCCTGAACAAAGGGACCATTAAAGCAGCAAATGGAATCATCATTGAAAGCAAAAGAATGTTAAAGACGATATCCTTTGCTTTGCTTCTGTAAATTTCAAATCCATATCCCGCCAAAGAAGCAATCAAGAGTGACAGCAGTGTCGTAGCTATAGAAATTTTTGCTGAATTCAGCAAAGCTGGGATAAGATTCACCGAGTCGAGAAGCTTGTGCAGATTCTCCATGAAGTGGGTCCCAGGAAGCAGCCTTCCTTTTGTCACATCAACTGACTGATTTGTTGAACTGATAATCATCCATAAGAATGGAAAGACAGAAATAACGGACAAAATGAACAGTACTGCATAGCTGAAGCTCCGTTTAATATTAGGCATTCTTATCACCCGCCACCCTGAATTGAATAATTGAGAAAATCACGATCATAATCACTATGGCATACGAGACAGTGGCCGCATAACCAAAGTCCGGCGTATATTTGAACGAAAGGTTATAAATGTACTGTGAGATGGACATGGTTGCATTACCTGGTCCGCCCTTCGTGATGTTCATCACTTCATCAAATAGCTGAAGCGTTCCTATTGTTGAGGTAATAGATGTAAATAGGATGATTGGCTTCAGCATTGGTATGGTAATTTTGAAAAACTGCTGGATAGATGAAGCACCGTCCATTTTCGCTGCCTCATAAATAGATTCATCGACATTTTGAAGAGCAGATAAATAAAAAATCATGTTATATCCGGTCCATCTCCATGTAATGGCAATGATAATTGTTATTTTCGCCCAAAAGGGATCTGTCAGCCACTGGATCGGTTCAGAAATCAAGGCTATTTTCATGAGCATAAGATTGATGATTCCGTCCTGTCCGAACAAATATTTAAAAATAACGGAGTAGGCAACCAATGAGGTTACACAGGGTAAAAAAATCGCCGTCCGAAACAGCCCTTTAAATTTCAGGGTTTTGTTATTAAGCAGGACCGATAGAAATAAAGCAAGCAAAATCATGACCGGCACCTGAATGATAAGAAAGATTACGGTATTTTTCACTGTCGTAAGAAAGGTCGGATCCTTAAATAAACGCGCATAGTTTTCAAGGCCCACAAATCTAAGATTCATGCCTGTTCCAGATTGCAGGGACAATATAAATGCCTGAATCATAGGGTAAAAGTAAAACAAACAGATCATGGCTGAAGCAATACTGATGAAAGACCATCCGATAATAGTACTCTTTGTCCGCAGGTTACGGCCGGATTTTATTGAAGCGGTTCGAGTTTCCTGGGCGGCTTTAGCTGTTTGCACTTTACATCACTCCTTACAATGTCCATGAAAAAACAGCCCCGGGCAAGATCGCCTGATGAATCAGAAAGCTCCGTAACCAAACTTGGAGAAGCCGGCGAAATCCCGAGGCTTAGTTTTTTATGAAATTGAAATTTATTTAACTTGTTCTTCCGCTTGCTGCTGAGCGTCTTTAAGTACTTTATCCAGATCTTTTCCTTTCAGGTAATCCTGCATGCCTACTGATAAAATATCTTCAATGGCATAAGTATGCAGGCCGTAGTTTACCTGAGGGATTTTTGCTGTCCAGTCCGCAAAATCGGTAATGACTTTTTGTCCTCCGAAGAATTCATCGCTTGCTTTATATGCCTCTCCTTCAGAAGCAGGTTTATATGTTCCGATCACACCGATTTCTTTGTTCAGCTTTTGGTACAAATCAACATCTGAACCGAATGTTTTTGACAAGAACTCAGCCGCTTTTTCTTTTCCAGGGATGTTTAATACATACCAAGAGCTTCCGCCTAAGTTAGAGGCATTCACTGAATTTGGAATTTGAGACATCTTTGGCAGCGGGGCAACTGTCCATTTCCCTGATTGAGATGCTTCTGATTTTATGGAAGGAGTAATCCAGTTACCAGTCGGTACGGTGGCAACATCACCTTTATTAAATCCTGCTACAAACTGGCTCCAGTCTGAAACTGGTTTTACAAGACCTGCATCCAGGATATTTTTATATGTTTTAAAAGCCTCTTTAAGTGCTTCGTTATTAGCAATATCCGGTGTTACTCCGTCTTTCTTTAAGTACCATGATCCGCTTGATTGAATCATCATTCTGATCAGTCCAAGGTCTTTAGGGTCTTGAGTAAGCATTTGTTTGCCTGTCGCCGCTTTTACCTTTTTGCCGATTTCAATGTATTTGTCCCAGTCAATATTATTTAAATCACTTACTTTGTATCCTGCTTTTTCAAGATAGTCTTTTCTGAAGTACAATCCAGTAACCCCTGAGTCAAATGGAAGGCCGTAGTGCTTCCCTTTTAGGCTGGTAGGAGCATCCTTATACTTTGCAAAGTCATCTGATTTGAAAGAATCTGATAAGTCATAGAACATATCAGGATAGGCCTGAAGGAAGCTCTGTGCCCGGTAATCCTCAATAAGGACTACATTTGGCAAGCCCTTTGTTGTTCCTGAGCTCAAGCTTGTATTCAGCTTTTGCACGATATCATCCTGTGCATTTTCAACAACCTTGATGTTAAGTTTTGGGTCTTTTGATTTATAAGCCTCTTTAGCAACGTTCATTGCCTTAATATTAAAGTTAGGATCCCATGCCCATACTGTGATTTCTTTGGTATTCTTTGATCCGGAAGCATCATTCTTACTCGATCCGGAAGAACAGGCAGCCAGCATCATTACACTTACCAAAAAAAGTGCCAGCACTTTTTTCATAAAAAAACCCCCCGATTGTGTTTTAGTACTCATTAATTGTAAGCGCTAACCATCTTACAATCCCTATCTTAGCACCACCCGGGGGCGTCCAGTTAGAACAATATTTCTGTATGTTTGTAATATTTTCAGGAAATGAATTCGCTTACAAATATTGAAATTGTATTATCTTTAGAAATTATAACTTTTTTTACAATCGGCTGATTGGCAGCACAATCCTTACCTTCGTCCCCTCGCCTGGCTCGCTTGAAATAGTTACCCCATACTCCTCTCCATAAATAAGCTGGATCCGGTCATTTACATTCCTGACCCCTATTCCAGAAAATAGCTGGCGCTTGCGCCTCGTATTAGGCAGATCACTTTCACCTGTAACCTTCATGCCATCTCCATTATCCGCCACTTCACAGATCATGTTTTCACCATCTCGCCATACGAGAACATTGATGTACCCCCCGGCTTTATGATTAAAGCCATGAAAAAATGAATTCTCGATAAATGGCTGAAGAATTAATTTTGGCAGCTGAAATTCCATACAATCCGGCTCGATAAAATAATTGACTTTAATCCTGTTACCGTATCTGGTTTGATTAATAAACACGTAGTTCTTCAGATTCTCCATTTCCTTTTGCACGGTAACCGTTTCATTCACATTTCCAATCGTATTTTGCAACAGTGAAATCAGCGCATTTATAACCGCTTCCGTCTCTTCCTTTTTCCCCTGCCAGACCATAAACTTTATTGAAGTTAATGTATTATAGAGAAAATGAGGATTGATTTGCTGCTGCAGCGCCTCAAGCTCAGCCGTTCTCTGCTGCTTTTGCGCCAGCACTAATTGCCCGACATATTCATGCAGCTCGTCCAGCATCGAGTTAAAGGCCTTTCCGATTTGCCTGGTTTCGTAGGTGCCAGACACATCAGCAAATTGATGAAAATCATTTTTGGGCGCATTGGAAATCTGCTTAACAAGCCTGGATAATGAATCAGTAAGCCTTCTGGAAAGCAGAAATACAATAATGAGCGCCACAAATACAATACTCATGCAAATCATGGCAATAGCCTTTTTATTAATTAAATCCCCAATCGCCGTCTTCTTATCAATCGTATTAAATAAATACATATCAAATGAAGGAAGATATTCCATTAAAATAATCTGATCATGTCCCATGAATTTTCCGATTGTATATGAACGTGAATGGCTTTCCAAATCTGTTCGATAGCCGAGAAGATCATTGGCTTTCTGTCCGATCATCCCCGTCTGGCTGCTTGATACAATAAGGCCTGCTTTGTTGATCAGAAAAACATTATTTCCGGGGCTCGTATACTTAGAATAAAACTTCCTGAATTTACGTTCCTGAATGGAAAAATACATGGAGCCGTATATCTTGCCGGAAATCCGTTCCATTAAAGCCCTGGAAGCCACGATGAAATTTTTATCTTTACTGTCAAGCGCCAGTTCCGGACGCTTATCCTGCTGGTAGATCAATCTCTTTGGCACCTTTAGAGTTTTGCGGGTAATCGGGCTGTTTTTCAGCTCTTCATCTGAAATCGGCCAGTAATTTCGATTCGTTGCAAAGCTAGTCCCGTTTTTTCCCAGCACAATAATTCCGACATCATAGGCATCCAAATTGGACTTAATCCGCTTTACTTGCTCGCCAATATTGTAGATGGAGAACATTTTCTCCGTATCGGATTCTTTTGCCGTTAAACTTTTTTTAAGATTTCCGCTTTGCAGAAGATTGTTTGATGCAATTACGACTGAATAATTAAAAGACTCGAAGCTGTCTTTGATTTGATCCATTACCTTCGAATTCGTAATACTGAACTTATCAATGAAAAAATTTTCAGACATGCGAATGACGGTCCAGGTAATCGTGATTGTAACTGTAATGATGCTCAGAACCGTTATCAAAAACATAATTATAAAAATACCATTGTGTTTAAAACGATCGGGAATCAATTTCATAATATACCATCACTTACTTTTAATTTGTTTTCTTCTAAACTGACTTGGCGACATGCCCTTTACTTTCTTAAAAACCTTACAGAAATAGCTATGATCCGAATAACCGACCATACCGCTGATTTCTGAAATTGACACTGTGCCCGTTATCAGAAGCCCAGCCGCTTCTTCTATTCTGATTTTATTCAAGTACTCAATAAAACCCTCATTATTATGAGAGGAAAAATAACTGGAAAGATAAGAAGGATTAAAGTGAAAATGATTGGCCACATCTTTTAGCGTCAGCTGCTCTGCATAATGTTCAGCTATATATTCCATGATACTTTTGATAGTCAGATGATCCGGCTGCTGCCTGGATAAAATAATGCTTTTTGCCTCTGCAATAAACCGGCTCAGCAAAGCGCTGGTATCCCTGGCAGTACGGGCTTCTTCAATGGCTCTAAAGTACTCATTCCTGACAGTCTCCAAATCCTTCACATCATAATCCATGTTGCCAAGCTGAATGGATATATTGAAGATAATGTTCCCGAAAAAAGCCTTAAATTCATAGATATCCATATCATACCTGGCGCATAAGGCCTCGGTATGCTTCTCGAGGTATTGAAAAGCAGCATCAAAATTCCGCCGTTTACATTCACCTGTAAACCAGTCCAAATTGAAGCTATCAATCTGGCCAGACAACTCAGGAAGGCTGCGGATGGTTAACAGCGGTGCTTCCGGAAGATAAAATCCAGCGTTCACAAGCTTTGTAAATTCTCCCTTGTATATATGGCCAAGCCTGCTGAAATCCGTGAATTCGTCCGTCACTGCAAGTCCGATTCCAGGTTCGCTATTTAAGAGCTGACTGACTGCTGCAAACACTTCAGATGCCTGATCAGAACCTGTATTAAGGATCATTGCACAGACTTTTTTGTTTCCATGATTGATAGGAAAAGATACAATTTGATTTAGCAGACGTTTACATTCAGTTTCCAGCTTCTCTATTATCCTGCTCCTGGTTTCAGGATGATCACCTGAAGGATGAAGGGTCAAATCTATACCCATTAAATAAAAGGAACGATACGGAAAGGCATCAGAAATGGCCTGTAATTCCTTTTCATCTTTTATTTCATATCCTGAGAGCAGCTTATCAGCGATTTGCTCCATGGAAAAATGCCAGTCTGCCGTTCCATTGCGAAATTTAAGAGCAGGAATTTTATCCAATGCTTTATTCAGCACCTTAAGCAGTTCAGCAGCATCCAGCTTCGGCTTTAAAATATAATCCACTGCGCCATTTTGCAAAGTAGACCGCACATAGTCAAACTCGCCAAAGCTGCTAAGGACAATTACCTCAATATGAGGGTACTTTTCTTTAACGATTCTTGTCAGCTCTTCCCCGTCCATAATGGGCATCACAATATCTGTTATGATAATGTGCGGATCCGCCGAGCCGATTAACTCAAGCGCCTCTTGCCCGTTAGACGCTTCTCCGCAAATGATAAATCCCTCTTGCTCCCAGTTAATATAATGCTTAATGCCCTGTCTAATTAAAATTTCATCATCCACAATAAGCGTTCTGCACAGCTCTTGTTCAGCCAAACTTATCCCCCGCTTTTAATTATGTATAGTAAGCGCTTTTATTCCTATTATATAGCTTTCATGAATTTTGAATATAAAATTGCCCCAAGTTCCTTTTTCCATTTTTAGAGAAAAGGAGTTTTTGGGATATATATAATAGTTTTTTTGAGCCATGTGCGTTAGAGGCGATTGAGGTTGAACTTTCTTATCCATTACAACCCTCATCAACTGCCCGCAGTAGTTAAGGCCCGTGCTGCCTAGAGCAGCAAAATCGCTAAGCCAGGATAACTTCTGCATATAGTAAAAAAAGCAACTCTCCCGTAAAATGGAGGGCTGCTTTTTGTGTTATTTTTTTACACCTGTGTAGATGTAGATAGCGTCTCTTAGAAATTCTGCCGTTCCTGGCTGGTCCTTGTCGTAATGCTGCTTAAACCTATCGTCGTCCGTATACATTTGCGCAAGTCCGGCATGGGCCTCTTCGCTGTACTCACTCCAATAAAAAGTAAGCCATTTCTTATGCATTTCCGCAGCTTTTTGAGCGAGTTTCCCTGCAGGATCGCCCTCCTTAAACGCCGCTGCGAGGGTCTGTTCCAACTCATCCGTCAGACGAGTAATCTCCGCATGTTCTTCCTGTGTCATGTTCTTCAGCTTTTCGTTCGATTTGTTTACGGTATCTTCACCGTATTTTTCTCGAATTTCTTTTCCGTATTCCTTCTCATTATCATCAATGAGTTTTTGCTTAAACCCATCGAATTTTTCCTGATCTTTCATTGTCATTCTCCCTTCATGTGAAGCAATCGTTTTCTCTACGTTAAGGAGGAGTTCATCCAATTGCTTTCGTTTGTCCAGGAGTTTCTCACGGTGTTCTTTTAAGGCCTCGGTCCCGTTAAAGGCAGGGTTGCTGACAATTTCCCTGATTTGTTCTAATGTGAGTCCGAGCTCTCTGTAAAATAAGATTTGCTGAAGCCGATCGACTTCGCGCTTGCCATAAATGCGGTAGCCTGACGAATTGATCCTTGCCGGCTTAAGGAGTTCAATTTCATCATAATACCGAAGTGTTCTCGTGCTGATGCCAGCCAGAATGCCTAGTTTTTGGATTGTATATTCCATGAGATCCCTCCTGACACCTTCACTTTACACCTTGACGCAGCGTGAAGGTCAAACCCTTTTTTGAAAAAGATCTGTCTTCGTAACCATGTACTCTCCGTTTCATGACGCTCGCTTTCTGCAGAGGTCGCTCGGGTCCCGCACCTTCCTCCACTCAACGATTAAATGAAAAATCTATACACATCGTTACACAAAGCAACAATCTTTTTAAAATCTAAGTTGATGAGTTTAATATACATCTAACCTAAGAATCTTTTCATTCCTTCTAACATTCAACCCTTGAATAATTTCGGTTTTATAAAAATTACTTTCAACCTTTGCCCTTAAATTATAGCTCTATTTCTTGAAGAACGTTTCGGAAAATCACTTAAAAGTATTCAATGCGACCTTGGCAGCCTTTGCTATAAGTTCATTATTATAGGTGGCATTCTTCGTATCACGGGTGGATAGAATCGTGATGACGATGGGATCTCTATTGGGCGGCCAAACGATAGCAATATCGTTTCGTGTTCCGTAGTCTCCTGATCCGGTTTTATCGCCTACTTCCCATCCTTTAGGTACAGCCGCACGGATCAATTCGTCTCCAGTAGTATTTCCCCGCATCCAATCTGTTAGGATTTTGCGCTTATCATTCGGGAGAACGTCATCGACCGTAAAAGCCTTCAGGTTGGTCGCAAGTGCTCTTGCTGTACTTGTATCACGGATGTCTCCTGGGATGGCACTGTTCAAATCCGTCTCGAAGCGATCAGCCTCGGTGACATTATCGCCGATTTTCCTCAGTGCTTTCTCGAAGCCGTTAGGACCGCCGAGTTTCTGCAATAAAAGGTTCGCTGCGGTATTATCGCTGTATCGGATGGCAGCATCGCAAATTTCCCTAAGGGTCATCCCGGTATCCACGTGCTGCTCTGTGATTGGCGAATACGTGACTAGGTCATCTTTAGTATAAGTGATTACCTCGTCAAGTTTGTCAATTGAGTTTTGCTGTAGCACTAACCCTGCGGCCAAAGCCTTATAGGTGGATGCGTAGGCGAACCGTTCATCGGGCCGATAAACCACCGTGCGATTTGTACCGGTGTCAATCGCATAGACGCCAAGCCGGGCATCAAACTTTTTCTCAAGCTGCTTGAACTTTCGGCCAGCCGCCGCATGACTTGTATTTTTTGTTTGTTCTACTTTTTCTTTTGCCTCGGTCTGCTTTATTCCGTCTCCAAAGAGGTTTAAACTTATAAAACTCAAAATTAATAATCCAGCACTCAACCATATTTTTAGCATGCTCACACTTTTCAAAATGATCAGTCCTCTCATATTCTCTAGTTTAATGTTGGTTTAATACCTAAATTCAATTACATTCTGATTCTGTCAACTATCACATAATTTTTGGTTAAGTTCTATTGAATTAGAACAACCCAATGATTCCCTTTATAACTTTACTTAAAATTCCTATTACTGGCTTCGTTCACGAGCAGTTATTAGAACGCTTACAATTCTATACTTATTCGTGATTGAAAAATTACTAGCAATAGCGAGTTGACGATAGTTTAATTAGACTTTATACTAGCTTAGTCTAATTAGACTATTATGTAAAGGGATGAAAAATAAATGATAAAATCTTTCTTAATGTTAGGACAATCGAATATGGCAGGCCGCGGATTCTTGCATGAGGTAGAACCTATTATAAATGAAAAAATAAAAATGCTTCGCAACGGACAGTGGCAAATGATGACAGAGCCAATTAATTATGACCGCCCTGTTGCTGGTATAAGTCTAGCAGCATCTTTTGCAGAGGCGTATTCGAAAGCAAACCAGGATGAAGAAATTGGTTTGATTCCTTGTGCGGAAGGCGGCAGTTCCTTGAACGATTGGCATCCGCAAGGTACTCTTTTTCAACATGCTTTATCAGAAGCTCGATTTGCTCTTGAAACTAGTCAAATTTGCGGCATCCTTTGGCATCAAGGTGAAAGTGATAGCAATAATTCTCTACATGAAACGTATAATGAAAAGTTATCTCTTATCATTGAAACTTTACGTAAAGAATTAAACCTTCAAAATGCCCCATTAGTAATTGGTGAGCTTGGTGATTTCTTAGGGAAAACAGGTTTTGGAAAATACTCATCAGAGTTTCAGGAAATCAACAAACAATTACGTCGATTCGCTCATGAGCAGCAAAATTGTTATTTTGTATCGGCAGAAGGTCTAACTTCAAATCCTGATGGTATTCATTTGGACGCCGTTTCTCAACGAAAATTCGGTTTCCGCTACTTTGAGGCGTTTTCCAAGAAACGCAATATCTTAGAGCCGCTTTCGGATGAAGGTCAATCACTTAAAATAAACAAAAACTATTCGAAAACTGAACAAATTTATATTCACAGTATGAATTTAGCTCTAGGTAAAATCACATACGCTGAATTTGAAGCACAAATGGCGAAGGTGATGCAGCCTTGATTCCCTTACTAATTCTTGGCTTACTTATTCAAAACCCTGGCGCACATGGATACGAACTATTAAGTTTAATGGAAAAACGACATTATAAATATATCGTTAACTTTACTAAAGGATCATTTTATTACAATTTGCAGCAACTTAAAGAAAAAGGTTTGATTGAAGAAACACATCAAATACGTCCAAACAACGGTCGTGAAATTCACACCTTTAAAATCACGTCTTTAGGAATAGAAGAATTTAATAAATTAATTTCCAAATATGGAACTAAATCCGAGTATGTTAACTTGCCATTCTATGGACCATTACTCTTTGCAGATGTATTTGATAAAAATAAATTATTAGAAATAATCCAATCTCAAATTGATCAAACTGAAGCCAGAATTGCTCTTCTCGATGAATACTTAGCTATCACTAAGGAATCACCTGGCAAAATTGATTATTTTCGCCGCATGAACGAAAATTCTCGTTCTCACCATTTAGTGAACTTAAAATGGTTTGAAGAATTAAAGGCAGACATAGAAGAAGCTACTGTTTAAATAAAAAACTATAATCACCTATCAATATTACTTGGTCAATGCCATATAAAATGTCATCTCGCTCGGTTCTCGCACTTTTTCGATAATTAAAGTATTACAACCGTACTCCATGATGGTATAGCCATCATGAAGTCTCTATTTCAAGCAGGTATTATTTATTGCGCTCAACTAAATATATTATATACAAAAAAGCACTTGATACCCTAAATGCTATCAAGTGCTTATCTTGAAATTAATTCTATTCAACCGGCCCCATAAATTCAGTAATAATAAGAATATGTTCTCTTATTTTTACCTTTTTTAGATTTTCCACTTTTTCAGACCCACCTAGACCTAATAAGGGAGTGTATCCGAAACATTCGTCATAATCAGGTCTACCATATTTACTACAAGCCTCAGGATATGGTTCCCACATTAATTCATCATTCATAAAATCATTATCCTTTAAATCATCAAGAAAGAAATCAAAGCCCGATGAAACAACGTGAACGAGTCCTTTCCTAAAGTTCAACAAGTTAACATATTTATCTTTTTCCCACACTATAATATCACCCATCGATGTCGTAAAGATAGGAATTGCTTGCTCGTACCTTATGTAACACCTTTCTAAAATATCCAAGTAGTCGTCTGGATTAATTACTTTTAAAAAACCGTTTAATAATGTTCCAAAACCATATTTTTCCCACACTTCTATCAGTTCTCCAGGAAGTTTATCTTTATACTTTAAGTTAATTCTTTCATCAACCGTATTATATTTCATAAAGTTCTCAAAGGTATCCATTTAAAATGCCCCCTTTATTTATTGGGTCAACTTTACATTCAAATAAGTATTCTTTATTTCTTCAGGTGACATATTCTTTGCCATTTCCCTAATTTGCTCATCAACAATATCAATTCTATATTTCCATTGTGATCCCAAGGAGGAATTAACTCTTTTATCTCCTAAACCACCAATTTTATCTGCCCTTCCTCCTGCTATTTGGTCTGGATTGTGAAGAGCAGCTTGTGTATCCATCCATTCTGAAGCTCGCTTATTCGCATCGGCTCTTGAAAGTCCTTGCTTACGTAGTCCAGTAATTTTATCTTTAAGTGCTTCTTGTCTTGCCATTTTTTAAGCAGCATTTCCTTCAATAGCTCTACCTTCAGCAATATACCTTTCTCTATTTCTCAAATATTCTTCAACTGTTAACTCATTCATCCCTTTTTCTTGATCTTTTAATTGTCTCCCAAATTCTTCAGGGTCGTGTTTTATATTTCTCTTAAATTCCACTTCTATTTTATTTATTCTAGGTACATCATCTAAATGCCTTACATTACCCGTACCCTTACCAACATGCCCTTCCTCCGCACTAAACGCAGAAAGCCGGTCCATTAATCCTTTGCTGTTAATCGCATTATATGGCACTTGCCCGTCTACCGCAAGTGAGTATTCGAGGGGTGTTTTTGAGGGAATCTGTGCCAGCTTTCCTGCCTTGGAAACAACGGTCTTTGTGGCTATTCTGGCTGTAGTCATCCCAGTTTTGGCGGCAGCTCCCATTCCTTTTGTACCGGCTGCATTGGCGAAAGCGGAACCGATGGCGTATGTCACCCAGTGCGCCCTGGAATACCAATCTCCAAGCACCATGTTTTTTTCATAGGAGTCGACAATGGCTTTTTTCATAATCTGATAGGTCTGTTTGTAATGATTGACAGATTCATAGACTGCCATCTCCGCTGCTTCCGGATCCATCACAAAATTAAAGATATCTTTCGCGAAGTCCTTTCCCGCATCAAGTAAACCTATGGTAGCTCCTTTTTTAAGCTCTTCTTGCATATACTTCATGTACAGGGTCCGCGATCTGGATTGAGGTTTGTAAAGCCAATTTTATCAGCGGCTTTCAGATATTCCCGCGGATTTGAAACCTGCCGAGCAAGGTCTGCATTCAATTCCCTGCGCCTTCGCTCTTCCGCTTCTTTCTTCTTCACCTTTAGATAGGCTTCGTCTTCTTTTCTCTGCTCCTGCAGGTCTTTGTAAACCTCGCTGCTTTTGTAGGACTTGGCATTAAAGTACAGCGGAGATACCTTATCCTGAATGTCTTTATTAAAAATATACTTTTTTGCAGTTTCACATTGTTTTATCACCACAAGTGTTATTTTTGTTAGTTTGTTAGCTACTAAGACCAAAACAACCTTAGCTTTGAAAAATTTATCATCTCGTCTGGTTTACCGTTACCTTAAAATTCCTCAAAAAAGCACTCAATGCTCGAAATGGCATTAAGTGCTTTACAGCTATCAATATAAACTATTGTGGTTAGTAATAATTTATGAATTTAACTTCTTCTCCCTTAATCAGTAGTTTTCCTTAAAAATTCTATATTAATTCTGTCAACTTTTATTTCAACCATTTTATCTATTAATTATAACTCCATTAAGCCATTGACCAAAAAGTCGTTTGGGTCTTTTTTGTGAATGCTGTAAAATGGCTGTTCAATGCTTTTAATATCACAGCCATATTTCTTATCATTTTTTATGTTGTCCAAAGGCTAATTTCTCTCAAAAAAGCACTTGTTGCCTACTATGCAATCAAGTGCTTACAGTTAATTTTCATTTTTTAGTCTATCTTATTACAATTAATATCCCGGATGTTAAAAATGTATATTTAATTCTTCACGGATTGCTTTTTCTAAGTATTCCTCAAAACTCTCTGCTATAATTTCTTTCCCACCGAAATTAAAGTCAAATGTAATAATTTCTGTATTCGGGGAATTAAAGCCTACTGGATTTCCTGCACCGTCTATACCAATAGCAGTAAAATTCTCATACCCTTGAGGGAGTGCTTTTCTAAAATGTAGAGATTTCTCTACAAATGATGGTGTCGCAACAAACTCTGCCTCTTTCAATCCCAAAATAATAGCCTCACCAACTGCTCCAGAACCATATCTCAAAAGAAATTCTTTAAAGCCCTCTGGCAATTTTACTTTTAGTTCATCTTCTGCTTGGTTTACTTCCTCAATATTAAGAGGTCCTCCAAAGGCTTCTGGGCACATTTCAAACTCTTCATCGATAGCATTTAATATTTCTATCTTCATTCAATAATCCCCCTTTTAATCATTTCATTGGCATATCTTGCCTTCCAATATTCTTTACGCCACTTATTAAATTCTATCCTAGCTTCCCCACTCCCAACTCCACCTGAATTTCCAAATGGATGTTGTTTTTTATTGCCCAAATCATGGTATCTACTAGGCATCTCAATTATTGGTCCCTCAACTTTTTGTTCATGATGATGGAGTAAAATTGTATCATTTGCTCCATCCTTTGGTGAGTACCCTTTTTTAAATGAGTATATCAATTGTTTATCAAACATATACGATAATGAACGCTGTGCTTTTACTTCAAATCCTCTAAAATGTGCTTTGAATTTATGAGTTTGCTCATAGCCTTCTAGCGCTTGGTAAATATCTTTAGGTGATACTTTATAAATATCTTTTGTTGAATTTAATTTATCCGTACCCTTACCAACCTTCCCCTCCTCCGCACTAAACGCAGAAAGCCGGTCCAGCAATCCTTTGCTGTTAACCGTATTATATGGCACCTGCCCATCTACCGCAAATTGGTATGCCCACGGTGTTCTTCGGGGAATCTGCACAAACTTCCTGGCCTTGGAAGCGCCTTTGATTACGCCTACTCTGGCAGTAGCCATCCCTGTTTTGGCGGCAGCTCCCATTCCTTTTGTGCCGATTGCATTGGAGGCAACGGACCCGATGGCGTAGGTTACCCAGTGCGCCCTGGAATACCAGTCTCCATGCACCATGTTTTTTTCATAGGAGTCGACAATGGATTTTTTCATGATCTGATAGGTCTGTTTGTAATGAATGACAGATTCATAGACTGCCATCTCCGCTGCTTCCGGGTCCATCACAAAATTAAAGATATCTTTCGCGAAGTCCTTTCCCGCATCAAGTAAACCTATAGTAGCTCCTTTTTTAAGCTCTTCTTCCATATACCTCATGTACAGGCTCCGCTGATCTTGATGGAGGTTTGTAAAGCCAATTTTATCAGCGACTTTCAAATATTCCTGCGGATTTGAAACCTGCCGAGCAAGGTCTGCATTCAATTCACTGCGCTTTCGCTCTTCCGCTTCTTTCTTCTTCACCTTTAGATAGGCTTCGTCTTCTTTTCTCTGCTCCTGCAGGTCTTTGTATACCTCACTACTTTTGTAGGCATTGGCATTAAAGTACAGCGGAGATACCTTTCCGCCTCTTGTGCTGGAATCACTGAGCTGCTTTATGAGAGCCGTGATGGAAACCTGGTCATCCTCTGATTCTGCGTATTCCGTCAGCCATTTGCTGTCGAGTTTGTTTACCTTGGCAATGGTCTTAATCCGCTTTCTTTCTGCTTCCTGAATTTCGTCCTGAAAGTCTTCATCAGAGAAGGGTTTTAGGTCAATAATGTCATGGATCCGGTCCAATATCGTTTTGAGATCCCTTTTTTGGGCGGTAACTAAATCTTTGGATTTCTGGTCGGCAATGGCCACCTCATCTTCCAAAAAGGGAACATGGATAACGGTGTCTTCTCCAAGCTTAGCTTCCTTTGCATCCCCGCTTATCCCTTTAAAAAAGGCGATATGCCGATTAACTAGGCCGATCCACGCATCCACTGCATCAATCTGCGCCTTGTAAAACCCCTTGATTGCTTCGGCACCTTTTCCCTGTAATTCATCATCCAGTTTCACAATGATGTCAAATTCCTTCCTGATTGCCGCCAATTGCTTATGCACATCTTCATATTGTTTTGCGCGATCATCCATTGCAGCAAAAAGTGCCTTCGCATCATATCTTTTAGTAGACATTTTAATTGGAATTCCTTTCTCACAGAGTCTGGACAGCCATCCTCGATACTGTAAATTATTGGATATTCACATCTTAAAGGAATACTATTGCCGCAACAAGTAATCCACAATTTATTCTATAAATAATTCTATTGAACTATCTATTATTCACCATATATGCAATTAGTCTTATACAAGCGACGTAATCGTTGTTGATTTCTCCTGAGCTTTAGCTTTATATAAAAAAAGAACCAGATCAAATCCGGTCCTACATTACCCTGCATATTCAGTTTGCTCCGATTCTCCTTCCCGAAACTTAATTTCTCCATAATGAGCAATAAAAAGAGTGGTTAATTCCGGGTCCCATTGTGTGCCTTTGCCGCCTGCAAGGATGCTCAAGGCTTTTTCTTCGGGCATTCCTTTGCGATACGGCCTGTCAGAGGTCATGGCATCGAAGGCATCTGCTATAGCAATGATCCTGCCCATTAACGGGATGCCGACGCCTGTTAAGCCATCCGGATATCCTCTTCCGTCGTATCGTTCATGATGCGATCTGACACCGGGAAGCAAGGGCGCCATGGATTCGGCGGGCTTTATTTCTTTTAAAATTTTCTCTCCTAATACTGGATGCTGTTTAATTTGCTCAAATTCTCCGTCTGTGAGCTTACCGTCCTTAAGAAGAACATCATCACGGACGCCGATTTTTCCAATATCATGCAGCAGTGCGGTTTTATGCAAAATATCGAGCTCAGCTTCCGGCAGTCTTGCAAGCCTGCCGATCCTCAGGGAATAATTTGCCACCCGCTCGGAATGCCCCGCCGTATAAGGATCTCTGGCATCAAGAGCCGCAGCAAGGGTCGAGAAGTAACTCTGGATGAGCAGGTTATTCATGGTTTCCCGCTCCCTCAGCCCGCTCACCATATGATTGAAGCCGGCCACAAGCATGGAAAACTCGTCTGAATAAATATCAGCTGTTCTCACGTCAAAGTCGCCGCTCCGTACAGAGTCCAACCCTTTATAAAGGCTCGTAATCGGATGCTGCACCTCTTTTGACAATACCCAGGCTCCAAGTGAAGAAAAGATAATCCCTGCAAGAAGAATGATACCCGTCCATTTCCAGTAATCATGAGAATTATGAAGCACATTCTGGCGGATATACTCACCGAGACTGAAGAGGAACAGCGGAAATGTTCCAATTAAAAAGGTACTGAATTGAAATTTTCGCTGAATAGATACCAGCACCTCTCCGTTCAGAGACAAATCAATATTGTATAAATCCATGGAAAGCTGTCTGATGTGCATGGCAACAGGACGGATGGACTGTGATGTTAAAAAGAATTCGATAAAAGCATGCATACAAGCTACAAGCGGCAATCCAAAAGCAGCCAGCAAAATATAATAATGGGGCAAATCCAAAAGTCCGCTACGGATGCCCCCCCAAAGCATAAGCATGGCTGGAATGGACAGACCCAGAAAATGCGGTCCAATAATCCGCTTAATTGCCAATATTGGAAAGCGGTGTGTCTGAAAATATACAGACTGCAGCATACTGAAGTCCGGACTGCTCTCCAAAAACATGCTCCGTATAGGGCGGATATGCCTGGAAAATACAATAAACTCAGCAAACAGCATAACAACAAGCGATATGAATAAAATGGACAGAAGGCTTACTATTTCCTCAGCCGATACCTTTAAAGCAAAGAAAATAAATATTCCTCCTACCCCGAATACAGCTGCCAGCGAACCGATTACATAGTTCCTAATCAGCTTTTTGATAAACGTCCTATATGTAATATGCAAAAATTTCACCTGCGCAATTAAGTTATTTCCTATCTTTTTCCTTATATCGGTTTTTCTGGATGTTTTTGAAATGAATCACCAAAAAAGCTGTCTCAAAGGCATGGTGCTTAGCGTCCTTTGAAACAGCTACTCTTTCATTTATTATGAATTCTGCGACGATAGGATTCCTTGTAAGCAGCATGGCGAAAATGCAGGATTTTGTCCTCAGACAATTGAATTCCGTCTGTTATCACTGTGGGATCAAATAGCAAATCTTCGCCTTGATCTTCAAGTCTTTCCGTTATTTCAAGATGGCCTACAGTCATTTTTTGTCTGTCTTCAGGCCAGAGTACGGTTGGATCATCCGTAGGGTCTTCTTCCGCTCCCAGCTGGATATCAAGGTCAAACCCTACAGGCGCCTGTTTTAGGCGTTCATCCATTTCTTGATCAAGATAGTCCTCTGGACGATTTGCCGCTTCTTTTAGCTTCAGCATGCCGAGCCCTGCATCTGGCTTCCATTGGTATTTAACCGCCTGCCTTCTTCCTTCTTTATCCACAAAATAAAAAGCATGAATCGAATAGTATTGTGCAGAGCCATAGCTTGCTGGAGGGTGCATTTCCTTCAAAATCCGAACTGCAGCATCACCTTCCGGGTATTTGACAAGCACCTTCATCAGGCTTTTAAGATTTGGCAAGCCTGTTTTCGCTGATTTTATCAATTTAAACATTTCAGAGAATGCCTCGGGAGATTTCGCAAAGAAAACAGGGATGGTAACAGCTATTAAATTAGTGATTTCTCCGTTCCCTAATTGAAATTGTACCGACATCCCTTTAACAGGAGTTAGGGCATCTGAGTGGCCGGGATTGGGCGAGCTGTTGGAAAACCGGACAATAACAGGCACAGGTTCTGTCTGCAGGTGAGGAGCAGTGGTGAGAGGAGCTGCCTTTCCATTCGGAGTGAATATCCCCTTATAGCAGCGCCCTCTGGCATGCGCACGCCGATACCCGGGAAACGTGCCTGAAATATGTTCAATATCATCTACAGCTTGTACCGCTAAATCGGAGTGATCGTTCGGTTTCATATGAATCTCCTGTCTATTGATTATTTTTCAAGCCAAAGTATATATTCTTACGTGTACCCCATCACATTGAATTGTATTCAAGTGTCCTTTTAAAAACATCCTCATTAAAAGCAGAATACTGTCAGTAATTTTCTCTAAAGTTTACGAATATCCTATGTTATACTTGTCATGGCCAAGCAATGGCGAGCACAGTTTTACCATGACTGCAAATGGATATTTAATGAACAAAAAGAATTTTATACAGTTTTATTTTCACATAAAAATGATTCTTGCTTCTCACAGTCCGCAATCTGCATCAAGGCTTTGAAGCATTGGTAGAGGAAGGATAAAAATGCGGAAAAAACGTACTTTTAAAAAATTAATGGCGGTGATGATTATTTTCATCATTCTTATAGAGCTTGCGGGGAATTTTCTTGTTGTAGATGAAAAACCTGTTAAATCAGATGTTGTAATTGTATTAAGCGGCGATACTAACCGCCTGGAAAAAGGAATTGAGTTGTATAAAAAAGGGTATGCCTCTCATCTGATGTTCTCTAATGGCCGTGAAAATAACCTTTATCAGGGATCCCGTGCATCCGGCATCCCTGCCCGCTCCATCATTTTAGAAAATCATGCGACAAGCACGTCGGAAAATGCCTTATTCACAGAAAAACTTATGAAGCAGCACGGATTGAAATCTGCGATTGTGGTTTCCTCCAATTATCATATGAGACGGGTTAAATATAATTATGATAAGGCATTTAAGAAAACAGGCATCACTCTGACCTATTGCTCAAGCGGCGGCAGCCATTATCATCCCGCAACCTGGTGGCTGACAAGCCTGAACAGGAAAATCACCTATACCGAATACATTAAGCTGGTTGGCAACTATTTTGGTTTGAATGGAACAAACTCAAAAAAGACACTGAAAAAGTTCTTCAGCATCATACCAGGTAAAAATTCATAAAACAGTGTGGAAAACCAGCATTCTAGATAGAATGCTGGTTTTTGTGGCGACCGGTCCCTGCTTCATAAAAAGGCTAATTCATTTATTTTACTGGAATCCAAATTTCAGAATAGTAATCCGGGCTTGACGGATCTCCGCCGGAATAGACTTCCATCTCCGGGGTGCCTCCATGCTGATAATGCCCTGATGGAAACCACTCTGACATGATTTGCTTCCACGCCTTTTGAATGGCATCCGGCATTGCGCCATGAACTTCAAATACACTCCACTTTGAGGAAGGCATCGTAAAGGCTGATAATCCTTCTGGTACTTCACCGCCGTATTCCGCTGCAATCCAATAATCCATCTTCTGATCTGTACTTTTATCCACACATATTCCGTACATTCTTCCATTGTCCAAGCTAAGCAGAACGTCATTTGTTCCATCAGAATGGATATCGTTCCAAAAAAGCGGGATTCCCTTTAAATTTTCACCTCCTGCTAACGAAAACTCCCGTTTGACACCAACAACTTGAAAACTTTCCCGCTCAACAATTTTGTACTTCATCGGTTCTCTCCCTTTCAAGGTTACCTGGATAATCAGGCGATTATAAGCATTCAGCTTTCCATGATTTTTCCTGACTTCACTGGGTTTTACGCCGTGCTGCCTTCGGAAAGCCCTGGAAAAAGCCTCCGGAGTGTCATAGCCGTACTTATAGGCCAGGTCGATAATTTTGCATTGAGATCTTGCTAACTCTTGGGCTGCCAGTGTCAAACGCCTGCGCCGGAGATACTCACCGACGGATACATCAGTCAGCAGCGCAAAGGTGCGCTGAAAATGAAAAACAGAAGAATTCGCCTCTTTCGCGATCTGTTTCATATCCATATCGTCCAGTAAATGATCCTCCATATAATCGATCGCTTTTTGCAAAGATTCAACCCAGCCCATATCACTCACTCCTTACTTCATATCCTACCAGCCTCAGTTCGGGAAATCCTGTCAATGTGTGCTTTGTTCTGACTGGTTTTTGAACTTGTTAAATTTCTGCATAAATAATTCAGTCAGCAGTCTTTTTTATGTAATTCAGCACGGAGTCTGTAAACTATTTTTCTGGCAGCTATTCTTCAGCCGCCGATAAACAACTGCTGCAGGGATTTGATGCGATACTTGTTTGCGAGGGCGGTTATTAGTCTGTATAAAATATAGCCGAGAATAGCGCCTGCCGTATTGCAGATCACATCGTCAATGTCGACAGTCCTGCCCATTTCACTTGAAACTAGCAATTCAAAAAACTGCAGAAACTCAATCCCTATCGACATAAGCACTCCCAGTAAAAGAATCGGTTTCAGTCTCCTGAATTCCGGCCATAACATCGGTGCTAAAATACCTAAAGGAACAAACATTAACACATTTCCTCCAACATTACGGAGTATTAACTTCATCATAAAAACAGAATCCCCGCCGTACGCAATGCCAATTTGACTAATGTCATGAAAAATGGAAATTAGGGGCACAAGGTTCACAGCATATTTCAGAGCTTTCAAATCCGGCTCAATCCATAGTGCTAGTGGAAACAATGTAACAGAAACCACCATGAGCAGATAAATAACGAACACAATTTGAAGACCCTCTTTGACCCATTTCACATTGTCCCGATGTATCAAGACATATAGACCGCGCGCCAAAACATACAGCACAACTCCCGCTGCTAAAGCTAAGCTTCCATTAAGTAAAACCAAAGTATCCATCCTCTCTTACCTTTTTTCTGCAGAAAGACGGGCCGCGACCAGGTCCTTCTTTCGGTATACACTGAGTACAATTCCAATCACAGCAGCATTTAGCAATGTAGGCGCCAACCCATAGCTTATGAACGGAAGAGACATCTCCGTCATAGGAAAAACACCCGCGGCCATTCCAATATGACAGGCAAACTGGACTGTAAAAAAGGCAGCTGCACCAGCAATAAGAAGTTTCCCGTACCCATCCTGCACCTTTGACATCATCATGGCCATTCTTACGGGAAACATGATGAGAATGAGCACAAGTACAGCAGCAAAAATCCAGCCATAGCAGTAAGTGAGGCTAACGAAAACAAAATTGGTGTAGGGCTCCGGCATAAAAAAATCCTGGGGACCTGTGTGGCCAAACCATCCTGCGTGGGTCAACAGCTTTTTAATATGTATACTTTCGGAAGAAGGATGCAAAATCGAGAGTATCCTTGTTTTTTGATAGTCCTTTACATTATGCCAGGAAACAGCGAAGACAATAGCCAGCAACATTGCTGCTGCTGACCATATGGCAAGTATGGTCTTTTTTTTAAACGTACTTTTCCAATGCATAATAAAAACCATCATGCTATAGATAAAGACTGCAGAAATATTGGGAACATAGCCATACAAAATCACAGGAACCAAAAACAAGGGAACAAAATTCCAAATTCTCATCCTGCCGTTACTCATAAAAGATGCCCACGCTATGTAAAAGAAGGGCATGGCCATAATGCTTTCTAAGGTAATGGTCCCAAATTTCAAATATGCTTTCCCATTAATCGTTGTATTATAAAAGAAATGAATACCGGCCAGAAAAATGACTCCGGCTGTATAAAACAGCCATCCGGCTCTCTTCCATTTTCTATAATCTATCTTCATCAGCACAAAAGCAGCCGCTGCACCGATCAATACTATAATTACTTTTGATAAGATAAACCGGGGAGTATTCAAAAAGCCCGGTATAAACATTGTCAAAAATCCAAGGCACATAACTGTAAAAAGCAAGCCTAACAAGTACCAGTCTGGCTTTGGACGGTGCACCCTGTTAAGCTGCTGGCCAATTTCCTGCGGGCTTCCCATCCTCTTGATTGCTTTTTCTTCAGCTTCAGTCTCCGTCATGCCTTTTTGAAGCAAACTTTTTTTCGCTTCCTCCAAATGATAGCCTAATTCCTCTGACACATATTGTTTCGCTTCTTTAGACCGGATGTGGGCAGTGACCTCGCTTATAAAGGTTTTTTTATCAGCCATTTATGCCTCACCTCTCAGCCAGTTTCTTGAAAACCGCTCATGTTTTCCTGCTTTTTCTGCTTTTTTCAGCACTTTTCTTCCTTTATCCGTCAGCTGGTACAGCTTTTCAGATTGATCCCAGGCTGACCGCAAAATCCCGGCCTGTTCAAGCTGATGCAATAGTGTATATAAAATCCCTTCATTATCTTCAAATTTTTTTATGCCGCGGCTCTGTAATTGCCCAGCCAAAACAAACCCGGTTTTTTCATGTACTGTCAGCTGCATGACTGCTAGTAATATATCTTCTTCCCGTTCATTGCCCCTGCTGATTTTCTTACGGATTTCCGCAGCATGGTCCCCGGTGAATTGGAGCTCCCTGAATGCAGTTTTTTTCATGGATTTCCGAAGCCCTTTTAAACGTTCATCCATCATGCTGATCCCCCATTCCTTCCTTAAGAAGCTTTTTAGCCTTCCTAAGCCGGGTTTTTACAGTATTCTCCTTCGTCTCTATCAAAACTGAAATCTCTTTAATTGGCAATTCCTCAAAATAATACAAATATACCACTTCACGATATTCAATCGGCAGGCCCATTACTTCGGAAACCAGTCGGCTATCTTCATCCTTCTGAATAACTGCTTTTTCTACTTCATCACTTTTAGTGAACATGTTCGACGGCTCTTCTTCAGAAACCAATACACGGTTGTTATACCAGCTTTTCAGGTAATCCTTGCAGGTATTAATCGCAATCCGCCAAAGCCATGTTCTAAGCTTCGATTTTCCGTTATATGTATGAAGGGATTTATAGCACTTGATAAAGATATCCTGTGTTAAATCCTCGGCAACTTCTTTACTGTTCACATACGAATAAGCGAGCTGCAATATGTCCTGTCCATATCTTTTCATGATTTCATCAATCAGTTCATCACTATCTGCATGTTCAAATACGTCAAGCATTAAATCCTCCACCTCTGCCCCTCCTCTCTATAACTTAGACGAGACAGCATATTGAAAAGTTTTCCTTATTTTCTATTTTACTGAAAAAAAGACGCAAAAAGGGCCAAGAATCCATTTTAAGGTGTCTTGGCCTTTTATTTTTGAACACTCCATGTATAATATTACCCATTCAGCCGTTCAAAAAAATCGTGTAATTTATCAAGTGATTTAAGGTGTTGATTGCAGATCATGCTGTCCGTGCAAATATAGTTTCCTCTTTTAATGAAGGTATCCCCGCCTGACCCTTTTGTTTCAGAAACGAATAAGCCAAGTTCCTGGAAACTGCTGCATATCGCACACATGCCTTTTTGATTAATGCTGCGGAAGGTCCCATGCAATCCAGCAAGCTTATCGCCCTGCTGTATTATGAGATATTTTCTGTTAGAGCCCGCATCATTCCACCCTAAATAAGATATATCACGAAAATCCCATTCTTCAATAGAAGGAACCCGGAGTTTCTTTACCTTCCGGAACAATTTCTTAATGCCTTCCTCTGAAATAGATTTAAAAGGAATAACATAAGGGTAAAGCCTCGCAGTATAAGCTTCTGCTTGTGCCTTATCCTCAACCTTATGAATGGCTTCAATCAGCTCTGTTTGTTCCTCGTTTAAATCACTGAACAAACCCGCAGCTTTCTCCTTTGCAAGATCTTTAACCGTGCGGCGGACATTCAGGTCGTTTGCTGTCGCATGGCCATTTATAATGATCTGTGTCTGATATTTAATAAAGTTAAACTGGTCACTCCTAATGAAAGGTTCCATACCAATCCCTCCCTGCTCTCCTCTTTACTATAAAATAAAAGCAAATGCCAGTAAATGGAGAAAATGAATGCGAATCAAACTATACCTAAAACTTTACTGCATTAAAAGCAGGAGTAGTCCAGCTGTCCTTCTTTTACATGAGGAAAACCATGATAATATTAATGATTACTATAGTAATCAGGAATCCCAATATAAATTTTTTAGCCGTAGCACTCATACTGCCTTTTTGTACTCCCCAATAAATTAAAATTGAGATGATCACTACTATTAATAAAACTGCAGTTTGCATTATTTCACCCCTGCCTGAAGTTATGTCCAAATAGTTTTGGATTATGTTAAATGGCCCCGGCATAAAACCGGGGCCATTCTATTTGATAGTCCAACTGATTGCCTTGTTATTTGGAATAAACGACTTTTTTTATCGTTTCAATGGAAAGGCAATATTCTTCAGATAACTGATTAATGCTGCTGCCGCTCTTAAAGGCGGTCTTTATTGAGGCATTTCTGTCATCGATCATCTTTCGGCTTCCAGAACGCGCACCCCACTTTTGGTATGCAGCTTCTGGCTTTGGAATATAAATGGTTTCTCCTTGAACATACTTTTGAATTTCAAGTATCAGCTTTTCAGGTAGTATAGCGGTTGCTTTCACATATTTCATTTCTGCCAGCCCCTTATTTTTAATCCAATGAAATAAGGTGCAAAGCCGAATAGATGAAAGGCAATATACGCTTACTTGGGCGATTTGTTTAAAATAGAAGTCCGCCCCATGCAAAGTATCGCCATTTCAAAATCAGGCTTTGCATGAGACGCTGCAGAGTTCGGCATGGAAATTGCCATTGCTGCCACCTCCTTATATGTCAGTTAAAAAGCGCAAGCACCCTAATGGGCGCCTGCGCAGGATTATAGATGCATTATTCTCCAAAATCTACGTTGTGGTAGACCTGCTGAACATCATCAAGATCCTCAAGCGCATCTATCATTTTCTCGAATTGTGCCTGTGCATCCGCAGGGAGTTCAAGATCATTTTGTGCCAGCATTGTCAGCTCAGCCACTGTAAACTCAGTGATCCCAGCGTTCTTGAACGCTTCCTGCACAGCATGGAATTGATCAGGCTCTGCATACACGATCACTGAATCCTCTTCTTCGATGATATCGCGGACATCCACATCTGCTTCCATCAGAAGTTCAAGTACGTCATCCGCGGTTTTGCCTTCAACGCCAAAGACCGCCGTTGCATCAAACATGTACGTAACCGAACCGCTCACACCCATGTTTCCGCCATTTTTCCCAAATGCCGCACGAACATCGGAAGCTGTGCGGTTTACGTTATTTGTCAATGCATCAACAATGACCATTGAACCATTCGGGCCAAATCCTTCATAGCGAAGCTCGTCATAGCTTTCCTCTGAGCCGCCCTTTGCCTTTTCAATTGCACGGTCAATGATGGTTTTCGGCACACTGTACGTTTTGGCGCGCTCCAGCACAACTTTCAGCGCAGTATTTGATTCCGGATCCGGCTCACCCTGCTTGGCTGCCACATAAATCTCGCGGCCAAACTTGGCATAAATACGGCTAGTATTCGCATCCTTTGAAGCTTTCTTCTCTTTAATATTATTCCATTTACGTCCCATTGGGTTCCACTCTCTTTCGGGTTCACAAAATGATTAAATAAACTAAGTCAATGCTGCATGCTTCTTTGGTATCACAGAAGTCCTCACGGGGCACTTCCCAGCTTTTTGCATTCTCCTATATTATACCTCATCTGTCCATGGTCTTTCGAGTTTTATACCTGAAAATGTTTTGAAGTATTTTTGGCGCTTTGAATGCACCAGAGCTGACCTTTAATTTTGGGATCTGGCTCGAATGACAAGCTATTTGGCTCTAATGGAGCTTAATCTCGCTCTAATCATGCATGATTTGGCTCGAATCGAGGCTCATTTGGACTTATTATCCATTTAATTTCCAATTTTATTGTTGAATGGCCCTGATATTTAATAATAGATGCCCATAAAGCCATGTGGATCGCTCATTTCTTTTTGATTAGGCTCAAAACACACGTCATTTTGCTAAAAAAAATCTTGATTGGGGAAATAAACTTCAGTTTCCCTCCATATAAAAAAACCAAGCAAAGAATTCTCGGCCTGGTTTTCAATCTTTTTTATAAACCTGTCATAATTTTGTGGCATTTTTTCAACATTATCATAGATATCTTGATGTATGATTTATAAGGGTGTATCCTTGAAAAAAAAAAATAGAGAAAGAAGTTTTTAAATTGAAGAGGCTTGTTCTTTTTTTTGCGGCTGTAATTATCGGCTGCTCGCTCGGACATCAAATAAACGGCGGCTACCGTGATCCCCGCAAATCCCGGATTAAATACATCCGCATGAAGTAGCTTTTATTCCGAAACTGTTTCCAGCTAATGTGAACGCTCACGTTGTCTTTTAATTGGATAAGTTTGATCATGCCCTTGCTTCGGAATGATTTAACTGTGGCTGCACGCCACCTGAATCGTTCCCTCAAGGTTTGCATGAACTCCTCCCCAAAAAAATGCCCCCATGCTTTATCTTCTTTGCGGTCTTACAGAAATAGCCCTCTCCTTTAAGCTCCTAGTTAGAACCAGGTTCCAGCTTCTCCCTTCAATAGGCCAGACGGTAGATTAAAAACTTTTCAAAAGGATTGCTTTCATATAATCCCGGCAGCAGAACTTGTTCCCTCAATTCAAAGGCAGTTTGATTTTCAAGGAAAAAAGTATAATCCTCTGACCCGTAATATAAAATCAATTCTATTTCCCTCTTGTTTTCTTCCACAGACCGCAGAATATTTTTGACCACATTCATGAAAATCTGGACCGAAAAAGGATTGAAAAAATAAAACACGTTATCCCGTGGATGGATTACATAATCTTGTGCAAGTGTGCACTGAAACTGGATTTTTTCCGGTGTATGCCTATTTTTCTTTTGATAGCTTTTCCTGTTTTCCAATGCTTCCCGGTAAAAATTTTCATCCATTTCAATGCCTGTAACATGAGCATTGAATAGATGGTGTATGTAAAAGTTCAAGCGCCCTTTTCCGCAGCCGAAATCTACAATCCTGTCACTGCTTTCCAGATCATGCTGAGTAAATAAATGCTCAAGCGCGCTGTACGGCGTTGGCTCGTAGCGGTGATAGTGCAGCGACTGATGAAACCCCTTCTGATCCCCGCCCGTTTTAATATTCAGCAATGCATCATAATACTTTTCGTTCATAGCTAAACTCCTGACTGATGGCTTTCTTTGTATTCCATTATACCTTATCCTTTCATTCTTTAAAGGAACACGCTATTTTTTCTCCATTGCCCAAACAGTGATTAACAAATGCCGCAAATACCATTTTCTGTTAATATGTAACCATACGAAGGGAGTGATACATGCAATGAAGCGAGTTTATTTCGAACCATCGGCAAAATACTATGACGAAAGCATTATTAAAATTGATGAGCAAATTTGTGCTTTGCTGAAAAGGCGCAGGGAACAATCAAACAGCAATCCCGGATTTCCGGGTTCAGGGCTCCTCAAAAATTGGGCAAGAGAATATGGACTATATGAAGATTTATTACGTGGCTTATTTTCCATGCTGAGAGATGAAGAAACCTTTCGGCCAATTGTTGAACCAAATCAGTACCGGAAACTCCTTCCAGTTCTAAAACTAGTGGAAAAAGAGAATAACGTATACTCCGTTACCTTTATAAAACAGTATGATAATGCAAGTGTCGTAAATCTGAATATTGATCGGGAAATTCCATCAGGCCCTGATGAACGTGAAAATCGGTTTCACGGTTTTTGGGAGCTTAAGATCAGCGGAGATTATTACTGCAGAATGACTGGCGGCGGCGGATCAGATGGACATATATCTTACCAATTCATCGTCTCTCCTCCATTGCCGGACAACCTTTCCGGACTGGAGTTAGTTTTCAGTGAAAACCCCAATCCTTTTTTTGACAAACGGTCAGGGCAGGAAATAGCCGTACTGCTGGACTAGGTATCACGAACCAAGAAGCCTGGTCTAATCAGTCTTTTCAAAAGACTCGATTATATTAGGAAGCGTTGATATAACCCAAAAAGCCGATTCATAGAAATCGGCTTCAGTTATTCACTCACCTTAATCTTCATCTCAACGATATATTCTTCACTTTGATTCGGTGAGTAATGGCTCGGTGAGAACACCTCATATATATCACTGATTACTGTGAAATGGTGTTCCTCAATATGAGAAATCAGCTTTTTCAGGCTTTTAAAATAGCTTTCCGGCGAGTAAATAAAGGCAATACATACATATTTCCCGCCTGGAATAGAGGATATTTCCACATTCTGAGGAAGAGATAATTCTTGTTTGGCTGTTAATACCGGCATAAACAACTTCATATATCTGATTTCTTCAGCCTGCACATATGGCTGGTAGGAGAAAATAGCACCCTCCCCATTGTTCAGAAATCCATCAATTGATTCTATTGTATGTTTAAGTTTGCTGTAAAAAGCATTCAGAAATTCCTTCTGCGAGATCCCGTCCGCCTCGACCTGGATAATACGCATTTCCTCTTCTTCAAGGACAAATACTTCACCCAATACCGGATAGTTCTTCTGCCGCTGCATTCTTTTTTTCACATTTGCGATGTTTTGTTCAATCTCCAATAAGTAATCTACCTTTTCCCGCACAATCTTCTCTTGTTCTGTAAGAAATGTAAATAATTCATCCGTTTTTAGTTCCTGGGCTTTTTTCATTTCCTCTAATGGTGTTCCAATATACTTGAGTGATTTAATCAGGTCAAGGCGATATAGCTGAGAATCCTTATAGTAGCGGTAGTTTGTGCCGGGATCCACATAGGAAGGTTTAAACAAATTGATCTTATCGTAATAACGGAGGGCTTTAATCGAAATATTTGCAAGCTTTGATACCTCGCCGATTGTATATAATGTTTCTCTCAATATGGCCGCCCCCCTAATTCCTCTTCATGGTTAATTTGTACTATAGGTATGCTCCTTCTTTTTCCAAACATACGTTAATCCAATTCCCGCTGTTAAGAAGGCCGTTGCAAAATAGAATGGATAATTTAAGTCAATATCGAATAAAATGCCGCCAATGGCTGGGCCAAAGACATTGCCGATGCTAGTGAACATCGAGTTCATGCCGCCGACAAATCCTTGTTCCATGCCGGCAATTTTGGATAGATACATTGTAAGTGCAGGTCGCATGATATCAAAGCCAATGAACACCGTTACTGTAACAAGCAATATGGACATGTATGAGTTTACGAATGTCAGCATGACAACAAGGGCAGTCGAAAAAATCATACTATAGCGGATAAGACGGATTTCTCCAAGCCATGCTGTTAAGCGGCCAAATAAAGACAATTGGACGATGGCTCCCGCAATGGCGCCGCCCGTAATAATTATGGCAATGTCCTTGGGTGTAAAACCGAATTTGTGATCAACAAATAATGAAAATAATGATTCAAATGAAGCTAAACCAAATGATGAAATAAAGATAATTAAAAAAGCGGTAAAATATAACGGAGAGAAAATTCGCTTCAGCTTTTTTTCTTGTACCGCTTTCTCTTCGTTTTCGGGACTTCTCTCTGGTTCCTTTAAGGCAATCATGGTTAACACTGCTGCAACCGCCCCCAGGCCTGCTGCAAAAAAGAATGGCAGGCGAGTGCTGATATCCCCTAAAAACCCGCCTATTCCGGGGCCGATAATAAAGCCTGTTGAAATGGCTGCAGACATATATCCCATTGCTTTTGGACGTGTTTTGAGTGTGGTAATGTCTGAAATAAATGCTGTTATCGCCGGCATGATAAAGGCTGCACCTGCTCCGCCAAGCATACGGGAAAGAAACAGCACTTGTGATGTTTTTCCGATTCCAAATAAAAACTCTGAAGCGCTGAAAATAAGCAGGCCGATAAGAATCATCTTTTTTCTCCCAAACCTGTCAGCCCAATGGCCTGAAATGGGAGACACAATTAACTGGGTCAATGCAAAAGCCGATACCATGTAACCGACTGCCGCTCCGGATAAATGCAGTTCATTCATAATCTTTGGCGTTACAGGTATAACAAGGCCAATGCCTAAAAATGCGATGAATAAATTTAATAATAAAATAAACATTGTTGAGTTCTGTTTTTCCATGATGCTTCCCCTTTATCTTACACTGATATCTCCCAATATAAAGTCTCCCCTTAGGGCAGAGTCAATACATTTGCAAAAGAATCTCAGCCAGCACTTTATGAGGGTATGTCAAAAAGCCGGTTTCCCTTGATAACAAATCGGCTTGTATTTTTTGGCTGACTATGAATTTTAGGCGGCGCTTAACCTGCCTGAGCACTACTTTACTCTCAGGAATACTTGGCATCTTGACCATGCACTAGGGATGGACCTCCAGCACAAGGAAGTTGATGAATACAGAAATAGCCACAATCGGCCGCAAATTATTAAGCACCTCTTCCGCCGCGGTTTCAGTATCCAGAAGGTTCCCTTCCAATTCTTTATGCCAGGAAAAAGTATGAAGAGCAGTACCTTCCGGAGGATTCACCTTCCTCTCGCGAACCATTTCAACAAGTTCTCCAATCCACTTCTCAGCATGGTTGCGCGAATGCCTTCCCTTCCAATGGGCAGGACCAGCTGCCGCTGCAGATTCATAATGGCAGCCAAATCCCGGCCAGCTCCCACTGCTTTGTGACAATGCGTGTCAATTCACTCATTCTATCAGGAGACATAAGGGACATGAACATGGCCTTCCGGTGCTTATGGTCCTGCCCATCAAGTGCCCATCAAGTCCCTGAACATCATTTTCCCCAAATAAGGTTTCCTTGGCGCGATTAGGTGCAGCCTCCTCTCTCTTAAATTTATCAGGATCATAAAAATTTCTGCCGCTTCCGCCCCGCCCATACAAATAGCTTTCTGCCCAAGCAGCCGGGTTTCAAAAATATCAGACTTCATGCTTTAGCGCTTGTTTAAAATATACGAATACCCTTCCTTTAATAAGCCCAGCGTATGATCTAAACCGCTGTCCCTTGGCAATTGGCCGTTATTCGGCATGCCTATCAGCTCCATTGTATACTTTTGATTCTTCTAGTTATTCCTATTTTCAATCCAAAAGGAAACACACAATGTACATTGAATTTTCAGGATAAACATAAATCATTTTTAGCAGAAAATTTAAGAACCAAAGCCCTGTACAGTTTATGCCGGCTGAATTTGTGGAAAAGTGGGATAGGCGAATTTTTGATACGCTATAGACATCGCTGGATGCATCTGCAGCTGCATAACCGGATACAAGTCTATGTATGTTAATTTTGGACAAGCGATGGGTGCGCTGCTGCGGCTACCGGACCGGCAAAAAAAGCCGAATTCTGCAGCACAGAGCCAAAGTGAATGAGAGCGCATTGAATGTTGACGTACCTGGTAATTATAGAAAGGCTCTTTTCTTAAAGATTGTTCAAGTCAGGCTGATTGGAGCATAAGGTGCGAGACTCCTGCTTAGATTAGCAGAACAGGTGAGACCCTGCGGAAAGCGAGCATCCTGGAGCGAAAATCAACCACTTTGTTTCAAAGCAACAAAGGTTACGAAAACAGCTTATAGAAAAGATTGTGTAATAAATTTTAAAATTGGCGGAGGGATTTTAGTATGCCGGAAAAAGCAGAATTGGTATTTGACGCAAAAGCCGTACTTGGTGAAGGGCCTAGCTGGGATTCGGAGAAACAACTTTTGTATTGGGTTAACATTGAAGAGAAAAAGGTATGTATTTTCGATCCAGCTGCAAATGAAAACCGCGAAATCCAGCTGGAAGAGCGTGTCAGCGCTATTGTTCCAAGAACCAGTGGCGGAGCAGTTATCACATTAGAAAACGGGTTTTATTTTTTAGATCTGGAAACAGAAAAAATTTCCCGGATCAGCGAACCTGAAATCCATTTGACAAATAACAGATTCAATGACGGAAAATGCGACAGCAAAGGCCGTTTTTGGGCTGGTACCATGGACATGTCTGACAATAAGGAACAAGGTGCCCTTTATTGCTTGGATACAGATTTCAGAACAATAAAAAAGTGGGATAAATTAAGCTTATCAAATGGATTGGCCTGGTCTCCCGACAACAAGTTTTTCTATCTGATTGATACGCCTACTAAGAAGGTGCTTCGCTTTGATTTTCATATTTTAACAGGAGGGATTGAAAATCCGGTTGAGATTATTGATTTTCCGGACGATCAAGGAATGCCTGATGGAATGACCATCGACAATGAAGGCATGCTTTGGATAGCACACTGGGGCGGTTCTAAAGTGTCGAGATGGGATCCGCAATCTGGAAAACAATTGTCCTCTATTGAGGTTCCAGCGTTGAATGTCACTTCATGTACCTTTGGCGGAAAAGATTTTACTGAATTATATATCACGACAGCAAGAAACGGAATGAACGATGAACAGCTTGCAAAGTATCCTTTGTCAGGAGGATTATTCAAAGTTAAAACTGGAGTTAAAGGTCTTCCAGCATACTCTTTTAATGACAAATAAAAATGCGGCGGATCTCCAATTACGGATTTGTAGTGACCCCTAAAAG